>CAIOZP010000179.1 GCA_903862805.1 uncultured Fibrobacterota bacterium | reverse complement strand
GCGGATGACCTCGATGCAATCGCAGCGCTGGTCAAAGAGGCCAACCAGCTGCCGCCACTTAACCGCGATGCCGTCTTTCAGGCATTGAAAGAGCGGACCGGAATACCACTACGCACTTTGCGTGATCAGTCCAAGTCGGACAGTGATAATGCTGTCGACCAACTCGACATCGCAAAGAAAACGATCAAGCAGATCGGCCGAGACAACATCATTTGTACGTCATCCAGCATTTGGTTGTGGGATCAGCGCGGCGTCTGGCGTAAATGCGAAGACCGCCAAGTGAAGCGGTCAGTCCAGTCAGCTATTGCAGAATTCGATTTGAGAGTTGACGCATCTCAGGTGAATGGCGTGCTGGATGTCTTGAAAACTGAAATATTTCGTCACGACCATAAGTTTAATATGGGCGACCCCGAAGCCGTCTGCTGTTTAAACGGAACAGTCGCGCTGCAAGATAACCACTGGAAGTTAGGTCTGAGTAAGCGGCTCGATTATCGCACGACACAGATTCCGGTCTCGTTTGATCAGAGCAAATCCGCTCCGCGTTTCGAACTATTCTTGAACGAAGTTTTTCGTGACGATCACGACAAAGACGAGAAGATAGCGGCAGTTCTCGAGTTGATCGGATACACACTCATGTCGCACACTCGTCATGAAAAATTCATCGTGCTAATTGGACCGGGCGCTAACGGGAAGAGTGTATTGCTTTCGGTTATCGAAAGTTTGTGCGGACATGACAATGTCGCCGCTGTGAAGCCGAGCAACTTCGACAGGTCATTCCAGCGCGCACATCTCGACCACAAGCTTGCCAACATCATCACGGAGCTTCGTCAAGGCGAAGTGATTGCAGACGCTGAACTTAAGAGCATCGTCTCTGGGGAGCCGTCCACCGTCGAGCACAAATTCGGACATCCGTTTGTCATGCACCCGTTTTCGACGTGTTGGTTCGGCACAAATCACATGCCAAGCACGCGTGACTTTTCCGAAGCCCTGTTCCGGCGCGCCGTCATCATCAACTTCAATCGGACGTTTACCGCAGACGAACAGGACAAAACTCTCAAGGAAAAACTACTCGCCGAGTTGCCGGGCATTCTCAATCTGGCAACGAGCGCTTACGCTCGTGCGTTGGTGAAGAGCTTCACTGAACCGGAAAGTTCTCGTACCGCGAAAGATGAATGGCGACTGGAAGCCGATCAGGTGGCGCTTTTTATTGCCGACACCTACGACCGCCATCATGATGGGAAAGAGACGTTTAAGGCCGTGTTTGCCGTGTATAAAAATTGGGCGATTGATCAGAACATTGGAAAGCAAATGACTGCCAAAGGGTTTCGGAATCGTCTTGAGAAGCTCGGCTTTGGTGGGGACCGGACATCGCAGCAAAGGTTGGTCACTGGGTTGTTCTTAAAGGCGGCGCCCCAGTGACGGCAATGACAGGTGTGACGGGTTTTCCTATTTAATGCCCATAGGAAAAAAGCGAGACTTATTTTTATGCTAGAAGTTTCTAAGGATGTAGAAGTAAGGAAACCCGTCACACCTGTCATTCGGCGGCCCGGGCTCACAGGGCAGCTTTGTCTGCAAAACCTACCCCAGTGACGGATTTTGATTTAAACGCACCAGCGGGCTTGCAAATCAATTTAAATGGCATATACTATTCGTAGTGTCATGCGGCGCCCGCGTACCACGAGATTTGCGAAAAACGCTCCCGCTGAGCGGTCCGACCCCACGCCGGGGATCGTCATGAACGCAAACGGACGACGCCGGTCACAAACGTGGCCGGGCGTACTTGTACCCTATGTGGGACGAAATGCTCACCGGGCAATATTTTGGTGCAGCGGTTTCTAAATTGAACTGCAACAGCCGGTTATTTGATTGACGATCTTGGTTTGTCCCGGCTTCGTCAAGAGCGATAGTTCTGAATTTGC
>CAIOZP010000178.1 GCA_903862805.1 uncultured Fibrobacterota bacterium | reverse complement strand
CCACCGATGCCATTCCGTCAACTAAAGGTGTTTTGTAAAAACATTTCAAAATACTTGAACAAAACATTTGTGCGTACTTGAGGTGCCGTTGCCAAACTGACAGCGGAAACACTTTGTAGCCCACGCTTATTTTCTTCTTTTCCAGTTATATTCATCTCATGATGTAAATCAAAACATCCGTTCTTTGTGTCATTCACCGCTTCTCCGTGACGCTGACCGAGCACCTGACTCTACCGTAAAAGTCATTTTTTATTTTATTCCCGAAAGTACAAACAAATCTGCACCGGATACCAAACCACAGAAGGAGAACGAATGTCCAAATCCCTAAAAACGGGAAAAACCGTCAGAAAGCGTCTGCGACACACAAATGCACTACAAAAGAATTTCTTCGGCAAGATGTTTCTTTCATCGTTGATAACCGAAATGAACCAATCTCTTTTCATGCCACGATGTGTTTTCACGCCCCGGCGTCCGGGATCAATATTTCAAAGGAGGGCCTGCTTAATAAATCGTCTTCTTCGTTTATCCGCAGAATCATTGATCTGCCTGTGCCTTTCCGCAATACCGACGGTCGCGCAGGTCAACATTAGCGGCACGGTAGTCGATACTCTCGGCAGACCGATTGCCGGAGCGGTCGTTCAGCTTGTCCATCAGAACATGACAGACACCAGCGCTGCCAACGGAAAGTTCAGCTTCGTCAAGTCCACCCCGATCATTGCCAAGCCAGTTGTGGCATCGAATGGAATCGTGTTGAATGGAGACCGGCTGACCTTGAGCCTTGCGAAGAGTCAGCATGTCGCGGTCGATCTCTTCAACGCAAAAGGGGCATTGCTGTCCCACGTCATGACTCGGAATCTCACCGCCGGATCCCACAATGTAACTATCGAGGCTGATCGATTCGGAACTGGAATAATGTTCGTCAAGGTATTAAGAGATGGTGAAGCCGAGACATTCAGATTCAATTCGGTCGGAACAAATCATTACTCTGCCGGACTTGCAGGTGATAACGAGAATGCTACTGCGTTGGCAAAAGTCAATGCATTGACGGGTGATACTTTGACTTGTTGGAAATCGGGATTTATTCAAGCAAGGACTGCAATTAGTTCTTTTATCATCCCGTCAATCATTGACACATTGAGACAGATGCCGCTACCAACAATGATCTCAATTCCAAGTGGGACATTCATGATGGGGGCAGATAGTTCTACTCAAGCAAGCGGTAGTACCAATTCCGATGGCGAATATGTCCACCAAGTGACATTGACGGGCTTCAGCATGATGGAGACAGATGTAACGCAGAAACAATATCGAGCGATGAGCGGTATAAATCCATCATATTTTGATACAGGAGTGGACGCAAATCTCCGGCCAGTGGAACAAGTGACGTGGTATGACGCGGCACTGTTCTGCAATGCGTTGAGCAAACAATTTGGGAAGGATACTGTTTATACTTACACAAGCGAGAGCCCCGGACCGAATGGAGGAGACACTCTTGCCAATGTAGCAATTGACTACATGAAAAACGGCTATCGCCTCCCGACAGAGGCAGAGTGGGAATATGCGGCAAAGGCGGGTAATGATTCGTGCAATTATTACTGGGGGAATGGATCTTGGTACTGGGTCACGCATTCAGATTCAGCTTTGAATGCGAATGCGTGGAATTATTCCAATAGTGGAAGCACTACTCATCCAGTAGGGACCAAGCCGGCCAATGGCTTTGGTCTGTATGACATGAGCGGTAACGTGAACCAGTGGTGCAATGATTGGCGGGAAGCATATAGCACAACCCCGCAAAGCGACCCTACGGGCACTGTCCCGGCTCCGGGCGACTACTTCCTTCGCGTGCATCGGGGCGGCTGTTGGGGCTTCACCGACCAGAGTGCCTGGCATACAGACTTTCGTGAATCCAACTTCCCTGATCAGGTCGACAATGGCATCGGTTTTCGGGTTGTCTCCCGCCCGTAATTCTTCGGCGTAGTCTTTTTTTGTTGTTGCTGAGAAACCGGTTTGTTATGACCTGTCAAACAGCGATTCTACAAAATGGACATATGACATGACAAAGAACAGGTACCGTTTACCGACGGAAACGGAGTGGGAATATGCGGCGAAGGCTGGAAGTGATTCGTGCAACTTTTATTGAGGCAATGGATCGGATCCCGCGACATTGAATGCGAATTCGTGAAATTACGATAATAGCGGAGGTACAACACATCCAGTAGGAACGAAGACCGCAAATGCCTTCGGTTTATATGACATGGCATGTACCCAAGTACATGCCGCAGGAAGCAGGCAAATCCAAGACGCTCAAGAGATTGCGAAAGCGGCAGCGGGCGACTGCGGTATTTAAGTTTAAATAAAAAAGAAAAGCCCTCCGTGTCACCACACACAGGAGTCTTTTCTCTTTCCCAAATCACACCTCACCCACAGTAATCTCATCTACCAAATCCCACTCACCAAGGCTCAGACCTTCCTCAATTCCCATTTACGCAGAAATTATGACTGACAAATAAAAAGGCCACCTCGTTTTGAGGTGGCCTTTTCAAATAATCATCAAACTAAATTCTTACTTCTTGAAATCGAGAAGCAGATCGCTCCAGGTAACATTGCGATCCTGACTGTGATCAGTGATTGTTGAATCGAATGTCGGCTTGCGGTCAAGAACCCACTTCTTGGTATCTTCGTGATACGGAGTGAAGTCCTGCTTCTTGGCGGCAAAGCGGGTGATCGAAAGGAAAATCGTGTCGCCGCGAATGCCCCACTTACCCCAAGAGTCGAACTCCCAGTCTTCCTTGAGATTTTTGGTGCTCTGACCCTTTTTGGTTTCGATGAGCATTGCAGTGCCGTCGGATTTGAGGTTGAAGATCTTCGTCGTGACGGCGTTGACCTGCTTGCACTCAACACTGACGGCCTTCTCGGTACTCTTCCACACGCCGGGAACTTTCGGAGCGATCGTGTCGGCACGGGTTTCGCAAACCTTCATCGTGTCGATCAGCTTCTGGATAAGCTTCGCCTTCGGTTCGGCATCGAACGACTTGCCTGCTTTGATCAGCGAATCTGCAACAGCAATCGCGCTGTCAACCGGTGTCCGGTGAAGACCCTTCAGCTGTGCAGCCTGCGATTTCAGCGAAGCCATGAGGTTTGTAAGATCTGTGCTCATGCGGTCGGATTCTGATTTGTAAAATGCCTCCGCCTTCTTCAGGCAGATGCGGGTCGAATCATAGCCAGTGTTTGCAAAGCCGTCATCATGGCGCATCATGCCATCTTTGGCCTGCTGGAGATAAATCTTCACATCGGAGAGGACACTGTCGGGAACGCCCTGCGCCTCAAGCTGCTTGAGCTTCGCATCGCACTCGTCAATTTTGCCCTGACTAACTCCGCAACCGGTTATTACCGGCATCACAACCGCCGCGATAAGCGGCAACAGCATCATGCGTTTCATAGACCCTCGACATGCTTAAAGGTTTAAGACTGACTTACATCGGGAATTTACTTCACAGTCACTCACGAGGCAAGTTCAAAGGTGATTTTCGGCAAACGCTACCTCACACCTGCACCGTAAAGAGCACGCAAGGGTTCGTAACGCAGGCGCATTGCGAGAAGATCATTGTCGATTGATGTATTCGAAACGCTGTTCTGGAGATCGTTGAGAGATTCGATAGTTCGATCGAGCAAGCCGTTATGCTGGGTACTCTCCCGTTTCATTTCGGTGATAGTGTCGGTGAACATATCAGCCTCCGAATGACGATTCTCCACTATCTCTCCGACGCGCGCCAGCAGGTTCACACGTTCGCAATAGCGCTTCAGGATTACTGCCGTCTTTTCGTTCAGAACCTGATTCCCGTTGGGCAAAGGAAAGTCTATGAGCTGCGACACGTTCTGCCGCGCCTGTGTTGACTGGTCGAGATAGGAAATGCTCAGCTCGACATCGCGCCGCGAATCGGGCATCGGTGAAATGTCGAAATAAATATTGTTCGTGTCCGAGGCCGATATTGTCGGAAAGACGATTTCGTTTCCGTTCAGCGTGGCTCCATGAAGATTGCTGATACTGCATTGATCGGGAAGTTTGAAACCGATGTGGACATCTGATCCGCAGACCCCTGCAAGCCTTGTCGCCTCGCGGCCCGCTACCATTGAAAGCTGGCTCACGCTGTCCTCTTCGACAAAAAAGGCGCGGCCGCCTGTCCGTTCTGCAATGTCGATCAATTCGCTTTCGTCAATCTGAAGATGATAACCGATGGTTGAAATAACTGCACCGGTCGCGGCGTGGATCGAATCGGCAAGCGCAGAAATAGCCGCAGGATCTTTGTCGCCGTGATTCGGTTTGCCGTTGGTCAGGATAATGATCATCCGCCCGCTTGACTGTTGCAAACCGTACATCGAAAACTGATGCGCCGCCTCGCGAAGACCGGCAGACAGGTCTCTGCCAGACTGAGTGCTGATCGTATTGCCGTTGTTGGTTGCAGTCTGCCGCGCGGATGAATTCAGCGCCTGCAAGGTCATCGGCACAGATGCCGCAGACGCAAAAGCAACCAGCCCGAAATGATCCTTGTCATCAAGGCTGCCAACCGCAGCGGAAACGGCCCGCCCGACATTGTTCAGCGCCTGCCCTTCCATGGCGCTCGATGCATCAACGAGGAAGATCATTTCGCAGGGTTGTCGGTTCGACGGCTTTGAATCGGCGGTAAATGAAATGAGAAAGGGCATAGCCTGAAGCGTCGACGGCCATTCGTTGAAAAGCGCGCCGCCTGTGATAGAGACCGACTGAGCCGATATGATTGAAATTGTTGAAAAGATCAGAGTGAGTACTTTATTCATT
>CAIOZP010000177.1 GCA_903862805.1 uncultured Fibrobacterota bacterium | reverse complement strand
TGATTTGACTTTTGCGAGCTTTATGTGTCGTGATCCAAGATTCTGATGCCATGTTTTTTCGTAAAGAGAAGAAAGTTTTTTGCGATCGGATGTTTTTGCACCGAGCATTTTTACGGCGAATTCTCCGGCGAGTGTTCCGCACTTCATCGCCTCGACTATACCGGCACGTGAAATCGGATTGACCGTGCTGGCACTGTCTCCGGCTTTGATAAGTCCATCGACCGCCATCGGTAGTCGCTCGGCACGGCAAGGAATCGTTCCGGCGAAACGGCCTTCGATTTCGGCATTCGGGTAATGTGATTCAATAAAGCGATCGAGCAAAGTTTTTATATTGAATCTGCCACGATATTTTTTGCCAAGAACAATACCGACGTTTGCGTGATTTTTGCCACGTGGGAAGATCCAGGTGTATCCGCCAGGGGCAATCTCGCGGCCCATTTGAATTGTAACGATTCCGGTGTCAACATCGGGAGTCTTGACAAGTGCGAAATATGCCACCTCAAGATCGGCGGCGGCAGAGACAATTTTTTCGCCCTTACCAAAACGCGAAAGCGGCCCTGAACAATCGATCACAATTTTCGCATTCATCGTTGAGCAATCGGCGAACTTGACAAGGCGCGAATCTTCTTCGTAGCGGCCAACAGACTCGACACCTTTGTTCCAGAGCAATGTTGCACCGGATTTAGCGCAGTCATCGGCAAGATCGCTCTGCATTTTGGCACGGTCGATTATGTAGCCCTCATTGGGATCTGTATATTCGATTTTTGTGCCGTTTGGCGAGAGAAAACCGGCACGATTGACACGGGAACGGATCCATTCAGGGCGTGGTTCGAGTACCTGATGAAAGCCGAGCCGCCCCACGCCTTCGGCACATGCGATGAATTGCCCAGGTCCGCTGTTCTTGTCGACAATGGTCAGCTTGAGATCTTGCGACATTGCCAAAGCCGAACGCGCGGCAAAGAGCCCCGCCGGTCCTGCGCCGATAATCAATATGTCAGTGTCAGAACATTTCATGTTGATCCACGTTTCTGTCAAAGTCCAAGTCAAAATATGTCATGAATGTAATTGCGACAATCAGTCTTCACCTGATCGTGATTTATTTTGAGTCAGTCAATACAGTTTGTAAGAAGATGCCGGAGCGCGAAGTGAAGACAGCAAAATTTTACACCTTGATTCTGCTGTGGATTTTACCGATGTTGATTGCATCAGTTGTTGCTCTCACGCTTCGCCTTGAAACCACGAGGCAGTTATTCCCTATTTGTAAAGGGACATGGATCTTTCCCTATGTCGATACATCTGAAGGCGGAAAGTCGTCGATCCTCGGATTTGATACCACCGGAGGCGTGCTGAGGTTTTCTTACCAAATCGGGAAGGGGGTCGAGTATCCATACGCCGGAGTAGCAATTGCACCGCTTGGCGACACAACGTCGATTGACCTTGGGGAATACGATCATGTCGAGCTGTTGACAAATGGAGAAAACGGATCTCAGCTTTCATTCTACATCAAAACTATGGTGAAGGATTTTTCCAACACTAAAAACGATCTGACCTGTCGCAACTGTATGGTTACTCTCACACCTGTGGCCGGTAAAAAACGATATGTTTTTTCGCTCGATGCCTTTGCGACGCCGATGTGGTGGTTTGACATGAATCACCTCAGTCCGGCCGACATCCCCGACAAACCTGAGTTCAACAGAACCCGCACCATCACGCTCGAATCCAACGAAGTGACGCCGGTTGGTGTTCCGCAGAAGCTTGTTATTACGAAGATGATTTTCTATAAGGACATCTTTGGCATTTATTTGTTGATTGAAGTTGCAACATGTATTGCCTATCTGTTGATTTTCTCATTTGTCAACTGGAAGAAAATCC
>CAIOZP010000176.1 GCA_903862805.1 uncultured Fibrobacterota bacterium | reverse complement strand
TTTCCCGCCTCCGCCTTCAGCCTTGAGAAGATTCTGCGCTGCCACGATGGCGTTCCATGCGGCTGTCTCGCGATATTTCGAGTTGGTATATCTTTTTGAAACGGCGATGTATTCACGTGCGGCATCATCATACTTTCCCGTTGAGAAAAGAATTTCAGCCATGTTGTAATGACACTCAGGAGCATTACGCGAATCCGGATAGACCGTGATGAAACTGCGATACGCATCGCAAGCCTTGCGATAGGTCGAAGTATCGGTACCGGAAAGCGCCATCTGATGATAGACCAGCGCCGCATCGTAAAGATACGCCTGAGATATGCTGTCGGAATATGCAACGACCGCCGGATCCTTCTGCGCCTTCGCCCACGTTCCTGTGCGGTTGTACTTGTTGAAGAAATCAACCTTGCTGTCGTTGGCCTTGAGCGGCGGCAGATTCTTCGCCGCAACTGCGAAAAGCTCGCTCTCGACCTGCGGATTTTTTTCGTAGTCGGGGTACATCGCAAGGATCGAGCGGTAGGTCTTCTCGGCCATGTCGAAGCGTCCCTGCTCTTTGTATATCTGCGCCAGCCGGTGCATGATGTGCTCGCCCAAGGCAACATCGCCGAGACGTTTAGCAAACGATTCCGCACGAAGAAGTCCGTCTTCTCCGGTAAGATCACATTCGCTGAAGCTGATCGCGATATAGTCGAGCGATTCCTTCTCAAGCAGATTGCGACCAGCATCAGATGTTCGGCCGAGATCGACAAGAGCAAGGAACGAACTGATCGCCTTCACCGGATTCGACCGGCGGTACTGCGTCCATGCGAGCTTGTAAAGCGCGTCCTCGAACCATTCGCTCTCGGTGTAGTTCATCACGCGCTTGTAAGCATCAGCAGCATTGGCTAACTTGTTCTTGTCAAAAAGATATTCACCGATGAACATCCACGCCTGTGCCGCAAAACGCGATGCCGGGAACGAGTCGGCTATTGCATGCATACATGTGATCGAACTGTCGGTTTTGCCAAGATCGGCAAGGCACCAGGCAAGACCATAAAGCGACGCGGCACGTACACTGCTGTCAGGGTGAGACGCGATTGCCTTTCTGTAAAGCGAACCGCTTGACACATGCGATAACACCGGCGGCGGCCCGGCTTCAACCGGACGCTCGACCAGCGTTCCCTTTGTGTAAAGTGCCATCAGACTATCGAAGCGTGCCGAGGCTGCATCGAAGTTCGAATAGGCCCTGGAATAATCGCGGTTCTCGCGGGCATAGACAAGTTCGGCGAGCTGATACTCAAGGTAGGCCGCATCACTGCTGTCGAGATCGGAACGACCTAAAAGCGCCGACGCACGATTGTTCACTTCACTGTACCACTGATCGAGAATGGAATTGCTCTTCCTGACAAGTGAATCAATCGCAACAGCACTTGCGCGCTTTGCCGAATCTGTAGTTGCAGCGGCGGCAATTTCCTTTTTCTGTGATTCGGCTAAATCATGAAGGAACCGGTATCTGTTAATGACAAGTTCGGTACTAAGTACCTTGCTCCGCTGAACCATCTTCTTGACAGATGCAACTCCGCTTGAAATCTGTGTCAAAGCAAAATCCGATTTGCTTTCAACATTTTTCAGGGACTGATTCAGCGAATCGGCACGGTGAAGAACCTTCTCTCGGACACCCGAGATAGTGATCCTGCTGAAACCACCACTTGCGTAATACTGCTCAACAAGATTGCAAAGCTCAACAGCCTTGGAATGAAGCGCATCTATATCGGAAGTTGACATGACAGGTTCAGCCTTGACAGATGCGAGAGCGCTGTCGAGTACCGCTTTTGCTTTCATCATTGTGCTGTCGGTAGGCTTCCCGAGCTTCGCCAACTTGTCGTTAATTGCCCTCTCTTCACCCCTGAACTGCTCACGTTTCTGCCACTCATAAATCGCTTTGGCTGAGAGCCGCTTTGCAATCAGACCGAATGCTTCGACAGCCTGTGCCGAATCTGGAGACTGATTGATCAGCTTCGACAGCGTCGCCTCGGCGTTGGCAAATTGACCTGTGCGAATGTAGCACCATGCGATTCCTGTCAGTGCGTCCTCAAAGAAATTTCCGGCGTTGAGGATCTCATAGAAGCGGCTCAACGCTTCCTTGTAATCGCCAGACTGATAAAGCGCCTGCGCCGTCGAAAGCTGAAGAC
>CAIOZP010000175.1 GCA_903862805.1 uncultured Fibrobacterota bacterium | reverse complement strand
GCTCGACTATATTCGCAAGACGAACGTCATCGCAGGTGAGGCTGGTGGTATCACTCAGCATATCGCTGCATACGAGGTTGTAACTCCAAGCGGACATATTACGTTCCTCGATACACCTGGTCACGAAGCGTTTACCGCGATGCGTGCCCGTGGATCGCAGGTCACCGACGTTGTCGTACTCGTTGTTGCCGCCGACTCTGGTGTGATGCCTCAGACGAAGGAAGCCATCGACCACGCAAAGGCCGCAGGTGTTCCGATTGTCGTTGCAATCAACAAGGTCGACCTTCCGACAGCCGATGTCGAAAAGGTTCGTCGCGAACTGTCGCAGTACAACATCCTCGTTTCCGAATGGGGTGGTCAGATTTCCAGTTGCAGCGTTTCGGCCAAGACAGGTCTTGGTATGGACAAGCTCCTTGAGATGCTTGCCCTCGAAACCGAGGTGCTTGAACTCAAGGCCGCCCGCAACTGTCGCGCACAGGGAACCGTCATCGAAGCTGAGCTGGACAAGGGCAAGGGCCCGATCGCAACTGTGCTTGTCGAAAAGGGAATCCTGCGCAAGGGTGATGCATTCGTCACCGGTATCCATTCGGGCCGAGTTCGCGACATGCTCAACGAGCGTGGAGTTTCGATCGACGAGGCTGGTCCGAGCACACCGGTTATTGTTCTTGGTCTCTCGGGAATTCCTCAGGCAGGTGACAGCTTCCGCGTTCTTGAAGAAGAGCGTGAAGCACGTGAAATCGCCGCCCGTCGCCGTTTGGCTGCCAAGGAGCGTGAGCTTCGTCGTGCAGGTGCGGTAACGCTGGAATCTCTCAACGAGATGATCAAAGACGGACAGATGCAGACGATCAATCTTATCGTCAAGGGCGACGTGGACGGATCTGTTGAAGCGCTTGCCGCAGAGCTCGAGAAACTCTCGACTCCGGAAATCCGCGTCAACATTATTCACAAGAGTGTCGGTGCTATTAAAGAATCCGACATCATGCTTGCCACGGCATCCAAGGCGATCATTGTTGCGTTCCATGTCAATCCGAATTCCAAGATCCGCGAACTTGCCAAGCAGGAAAGCGTCGATATCCGCACCTACCGTATCATTTACGAGGCGCTCGACGAGATCCGCGATGCGATGGAAGGGATGCTTTCTCCAGAAATCAAAGAGAACGTTCTTGGTCAGGTCGAGGTTCGCAATACCTTCAAGATTTCCAAGGTCGGAACCGTGGCGGGTTGCTACGTCACCGACGGCAAGATCACCAGAAATGCGAAGATCCGCGTTGTGCGTGCCGACATCGAGCTCTTCGATGGCAAGCTCACTTCGCTCAAGCGCATCAAGGACGATGTCAAGGAAGTCAACAAAGGCTACGAGTGCGGTATCATGATCGACGGCTTCAACGACTACGAACTGGGCGACCGTTTGGAAGTTTACGAAGAGGTCGAAGTGGCGCGCAAGCTTTCAAAGCCGAGCAAGGATAAGGACAAAGAATAGTGCCTGCTCCTCTTTGGTATAATCAACGGACGCGCGAAGATCTGAAGCGCGAGATCGCGAATGTCATTTCAAACGATATTCGCGATCCGCGTGTTCCAATGCTCATCACTATTACCGATTTAAAACTTTCACCCGACACCCGCAATGCGACCGTGTCAGTGAGCTTTTTTGAAACCGAAGAAAATCGCTATACGCCTGCCAATGTCGAGGCCGCGCTCAATCATGCGGCACCGTTCATTCAGCGCAAAGTGGCCGAGGTGATTTCAATCAAGCACTTCCCGAAATTTCTTTTCAAGTACGATGGCGGAATGGATCACAGCCGTCATATCAGTGACCTCCTCGATGGAATGAAGGATGAGCTGGCAGCAGATTGACACCGCGCTTCGCGCTTCAAACAGCATACTGATTTCCGCGCATGTCAATCCCGACGGCGACTGCATCGGCGCGCAGATGGCGCTTGCCTGGTACTGCAAAAGCCTCGGCAAAGAAGTCCGCGTCTATAACAAAACCAATCCGCCAAAGAAGTTCCGTTTCCTTGACGGATGGGAAATTGTCAGCGACGAAGTTCCACGCCGTGACTGGGACACTTTCGTGATTCTCGACTCGTCGAATCCACAAAGACTGGGCTGGGATGTCTCCACAATTTCTGCGAATACCGTTATCGACATAGACCACCATCGCGACAATTATCGCGGCGGTGACATCAACATGGTTGATCCATCGGCTGCCGCAACCAGTCTGCTTCTTTGCGAATTTTTTGTGGCGATAAAAGCAGATTTCCCGATCCATGTTGCCGAAGCACTTTACGTCGGACTCATTTCCGACACTGGTGGATTCCGCTTCGCAAACACCGACAGCCGCGTCCTTAGGGCTGCTGCAGATCTTGTCGATCGCGGAGTCGAGCCGCAGAAACTGAACAAGCAACTCTTTGCAACCTTCACTTCCGCCGGTCTTGCGCTTCGTGCAAAAGTTTGGCAAACGCTCGAATACCATTTCGACGGCAAGCTCTGCCTGCTCGTCCTCGACTCATCGCTTATTGACAAAATGGGCGCCGATTACGGCGACCTCGAAGGCATGAGCGATCAGACACTCGGCGCCGAAGGCGTTCAGGTCGGGATGCTAATAAAAATCAAGGGCGTCGAAACTCATTTCAGCATGAGAAGCAACGGGCTCGTTGACGTAGGAATAATAGCCCAGAATGTCCCCGGCGGCGGCGGCCACGCCTGTGCCGCAGGATGCACACTTGAGATGCCGTTTGAAGAAGCGAAGAGCAAGATGCTTGGGTTTATCGAGATAGCACTTCGCGGCTGATTCTGTTTGATCACAAAGCCGCCCTTTTCTTTTTTCCTCAAACTATTTTCGTAAGAATATTCCGGTTGTCTCTTGACACCCGGAGTCATCAGTTGTCTTGGAGGTTTCCGGGTGAAACGCAACAACGCAGAGCTCGTAGTCGGAGGCGTGATTTTTACGTCGCTGTTCATTCTCATTGCCGGAGTAATCTGGCTCAAAGAAGTCAGTATCAGCCGAAAGGTCGTCGAATACACGGCGCTATTCCCAAGCATTGGAACGCTCCAACTTGGAAACCCGGTCACGGTCAACGGCGTCAAAATGGGTCAGGTGAACAAGATTGCTCTTCGCGGAGACAGCGTTTCCGTCACATTCGGGCTTGACAAATCGGTAGTCTTCACCGACTCGAGTACAGTCACCGTCCAGAACATCGGACTCATGGGCGAACGCAAGGTCGAGATAAAACTTTCCCTAAAAGGAACCGCTCACGTCCCCGATACCAAGGGGCACATCACCTACATTCACGGCAAGTTCGACAGTGGTATTGCCGAGGCTATGGGAATGCTCGGAACCGTTCTTGGCGAAGTGACCAACCTTGTTGACACAGTTCAGGGCGTTGTGAACCACACGGTTGCAGATACGGGCTTCGTGCATCTGTTCAAGAACGTCACGCAACGGCTCGACTCGGTGGTTTATTTAGCCGATGCGATCATTCGTGAAAACCGTGGTGGCATAAATGGAACCGTAACAGACTTGCGCGCGACGAGCAAGAGCTTGCGCGAACTGCTCGAACAGAACAAGGCAAACTTCAACCGCATTTCCGAAAACGGCGGCAAGATTTCCGACGAGGCCGTGGTGCTTATCGCCCGTGCCGATTCGATCGCGGTTACACTCAACAGTATGCTCGACAGCATCGACGCTGGTCGCGGATCCGTTGGGATACTAATGAAAGATTCGACCATTGTTCCCAATCTTAAGCAGTCCGTTGCCGACCTCGATACGCTTCTGCGTGGAGTCAACGACGACGGTCTCAAGCTGCGTGTCAAGCTCGGTTTCGGGCGGCATCATATCAAGAAGAAAACAGGAGTTGCTCAGTGATCCAGAAGGAGCTCACTGTCGAGAACACGCTCGGCATCCATGCGCGTCCGGCTTCGAGTATTGTTCAGGCCTCGGCGAAATTCAAGTCCACAATTGTTCTTGAAAAAGACGGTATCCCCGCCGATGCAAAAAGCATCATGAGTGTGATGATGCTTGCCGCCGCAAGTCAATCGAAAGTACTGGTCAAGGTCACAGGCCCCGACGAGGAAGATGCTTTCGCCGCTATTGAAGATCTGTTTCGCAGAAAGTTCAACGAGGAATGAGCGGAGAAAATCAATCCGCCGGTTCCATTGCAAATTTTTTCGCACCGGCCATGCTCCTTACCGCTTCGCGGTTGATATTCGGCCCGATCACCGGATTAGCAATTTTATTCGCCGCTCGCGGCAGGCTTACTCATCCCGATATTTTTTGGGTCGTTATTGCAATGCTTGCCGCACTTGGCAACGAGTTGTCAGATGCCTTTGACGGCTTGGTGGCACGTGCTCGCGGCG
>CAIOZP010000174.1 GCA_903862805.1 uncultured Fibrobacterota bacterium | reverse complement strand
TCTAATCGGACTTTGAGCGGGATCTTTTTGCAGAGGCGAAATGAGTAAATCCGGACAGTCACGAATTTTGCTTGCCGGAATGGCGGCTGCACTTTCAACAGCGCTTCGCGGCAGCGGATTTCGGGTCGATGCAGCGCTGAGTCTTGCCGCAATTTCTCTTGTCGATTGCGATGAACCGCCCGACCTTGTGATTGTCGGCCTTCACGATTTCACAACCTTCGGTGACGGGGCAGTCGAGAAAATCTCCTTTCTTGCAGGCGGAGCGCGGCTCGCGATACTTTGCGAAAAGCCCGATTTACCAATGCCGGAAAACGCACCGATCCTCGTCGCATCCGGAATCGAAATGCTCTATCTTTCGGAACTGTCAAGCGGAGTGCTTGCAGCCCGCATCAGCCGCGTGATCGCATCACACCGGATGAATGATCTGCTTGTTGCCGCTCAGCACGAATCGCGAAAGACCAGATTTCTCGAAGACGAACTCTCCATGCAGAGTGATGTGCTGCGTCGTCAACAAACACTGAACTGGGAGATCCTTTCGAATATCTCGGCAGGTGTTTTGATTGTCGATCAAGAAGGCTGCATCCTTTTCGCAAACGGAACGGCGGTCGAGCTCGTGTGCAATAGCCAGAACGCCATCGGTCGCTTCTACGCGGAAGTGCTGGCGCGGGAAGTTCAGCGCCCGATAGATGCTGCGCTGAACGCACCGGAGACTGGCAGCGATCTCCGCTGCCGCGTTAAGTCTGGAGCGAAGCATCTGGCGCTTCAGATCTGTTCGCTACGCGAGGAACCGGAGGTTTTGCGCGGCATTCTTGTCTTCATAAGTGACGAAACCGGAGAGATTCTTCGCGATAGCCGGATGGCAACAGCCGAAAAACTTGCCACACTCGGAACAGCGTTTTCAGGTGTCGCGCATGAATTGAGAAACCCCTTGTCGATCATTGCCACACAGGCATTGAGCGGACTCAAGCACCTCGATAACCAAGAAAAGCTGGTTGCAGTATTTGATTCTGTACGAAAACATGCCGAGCGCTGTGCCTCGGTGACCAACGCAATGCTCGAACTCGCCAGCTCGAATCCGGCGGTTCCGGTTTATCATTCACTTGCTGAGTTGATCGAAGAATCGTTACGTATTGTGGGCTTCAAATCCGAAGCTCAGCGAATCGCATTTGTCAATACAGTCTCTCCCGATTTTCGCATTTATGCCGACCGGAACCGTACGCGGCAGATCCTCGTCAACATGATTGTTAATGCTGTTGATGCCACAACGAGCGGCGGAACGGTTTCTATTGCTGCAGTTCGCGACAAGGCCAGAATCGTTGTCAGCGTGGAAGACACCGGCCCCGGAATCGATCCGGCGGCGGCGCCGTTTGTATTCGATCCATTCTACACCACCAAGGATCCGGGGTCTGGCACAGGCATGGGACTTTCGCTTGCCGCCAAAATGATCGGCGATTGTGGCGGTAGCATCTGGTTTGAATCAAAGCCTGGAAAAACGGTGTTCTTTGCGGCGTTCCCCGCTGAGCGCATCGTGTGATTTTTGCAAAGGTTTTCACAGCCTCAGGTGCAGTGAAGCTCCATCATTTCCTTGAGCGCCGCGAAATCCACCGGTTTTTGGATGGCGATTCCGCCTTGAGCAGACAGTGATTTCGATGGAATAGAATTCGCGTCGGCCGTGCAAAAGAAAATGCTGATGCCCGGCTTCATCATTTTGCAGTTTGTGAAGACATCGGTTGACATCTTGCGATCTGTCGGCGGATCCAAATCGATGAAGACAAAGTCCACATCATTATCGGCGCAAAATCTGGTCGCCTGTTCGGCATTGACAAAATGCGAAACAGCAGAGCGGGATTTAAGATTCTGGATAAAGCTGCGCATGAAGAAACTTTCGGCACCGAACACGCAGGCGCATGGAAGTCCTTTGGCAGATGCTGCGGATTTGTTCATTGTAGTGGCGACAGCGGCTCGAAGAGCGGAGTAATCAACAGGCTTTTGAAGCGGCATAGCCTTCTGCATGACCAATGTTTGTACCGGAGCCGACATCGGATCTGACGTGCAGAGATAGAAAGAAAGCTTCGGTTTCATCATCCTGCCGGTGGTAAAAACATCGGTGGAATCACGCCAATCAGATGGCGCATCCATGTCGGCAAAAACAATATCGACATCATTATCTATGCAATAATCTATCGCTTTGTCACGCTCGGAAAAATATTCGACATCGCCAATTTTTTTTATGGACTCGATAAAGTCGCGCATGAACGGACTATCGGCTCCGAAAATGCAGAACGCCGGACGCGCCGGATCATGTGTGCCGGATTGCGAAACGACTTTCTTTGCGCGTTGGGCCGCCGAAGCCTC
>CAIOZP010000173.1 GCA_903862805.1 uncultured Fibrobacterota bacterium | reverse complement strand
CATCGGATCGCTGCGAAAGCACACGAAACAGAAGCTCGGGGAAAGCCGCGCCAGTCCACATCTCGGCCGAGTCGCTACCAGCCTGTTCAAAAGGAAATATCGCAACGGTGATCCGCGCGTTGACAGATGCGAATGCGAGTAATAGTACCAGAATCGCAGCAGGGAATTTCCGCCGTGTCGCATTTCTCAAGGTCATCAATCTGTGCCCAAACTTGATGCGGTAAGACACTCAACATCCATTTGTGATGCGATCCACTTTGCCTTCTCTGTATCGTCAGCAATGCCGATCACGGTTGAACCGGAACCCGACATCACAGCTACGCGGCATCCAAGCTTTACAAGTTGCGACTTGACAGATGCGAGTTGCGGATACTTCGGAAAAACCGATAGCTCGAAATCGTTGTGCATCAGTGAAAAAATCAATTCGCAATCATCGGCAGAAAGAGCCTCTCTAAGATGCGCTGTGCGCTCAGACCAACGGTTGATCTGTGAATAGTCTATTCCACAATAAGCGTCCTTCGTCGAAACACCGAACGGTGGTATCGCCAGAACGAAATCGAATGTAAGTCCTGTCGGAATCTGCTCTATTATTCCTGTCGATTCTGTATCGAAAGCAGTGCCGCCGATGAAGTAAAAGGGCACATCCATTCCCACCCGTCTGCCAATCGCGGCCAATTCCTCTTTGTCAAGTCCGGTCTCCCATAGATCACTGCAAAGTTTCATCACGGTCGCGGCATTTGCGCTGCCACCCGCGAGTCCGCCTTTTACCGGTATCCGTTTGGCAAGCGTGATGTGAACCGCTTCATTTATCCCCACCGCCGATGCAACTGCCGACGCTGCCTTCCAGCACAGATTCGATTCGTCAAGTGGAACCTCCGGCGAGTCACAGGTGATTCCCATTTTCGTGGCAGGCGCAATCGTGATGTCGTCGGCGAGATCTATCTGATGTTTGATTATTCCGAGTTCGTGGTATCCGGCAAATTCTCCTTTGTCAAGACGGCCGACAATATCGAGCGACAAAGTGACACGGGTATATGATCTGGCAAACAAACTCATCGGGAAAATTCCTTCCATGTCATCGTAAAAAAACCTGAAAGGAAATATACTACCGAAGACGCGGCAACGGAAATCAAAGAGTGAATTAGGCAAGTCAGGATACATTTCCACACACTCTCTATACTTTTCACCTGCTTCGTTGTGTTTTCCATTGTCTGTTTATCATGCTTTGTAATATTTGATCAAAAAAAATCTGGCGAGCATTACGATGAGAACATCGATTCTTTTTGTCGATCCGGTTTCAAAAAAAGAAGCGGAGCAGAATTAACCGCCCCGCCCCGACTGCAAGAAAGAGTGTACAGATCAGTTGTTGATGTTGATCGGAAGAACTTTGCTGATCGAACCAGCATTGATCTTCAGAACATACATACCCTTGCCAAGTCCCATCGCACCGAGATCGACTCTTGCCGAACCGGACATGTTGCGGTTGAATGAACCGACACAGCGACCGGAGATCGAGAAGAGCTTCAGCGAGCAGTTTCCGTTTCCGGCAAGTGAAAGATTGAGGAAATGTCCGCTGACAACAGCTGAAATTCCACTGATCTTCATGGAAGCATGAGAACTGATAGCGGTCGGTGCGTTCTTTACTGGAACCGCCTGAATCATGGAAACAAGCGGTGAATGTGTCGCCACATGTGTCAACACCACTGATTTTTGATCAGCCGTGGCATGAACTATAGCGGTCGATCCAACCCAATACATGATGTCGCCACGAATGTACTGAAGGTCTGTGCTTTGCTGGATCGATGAATCATAAACCGTTATCATTCCGTTCGTTTGAGACCAGTTCGTAACAACAACCGTATCAAAGTAGGATCCAACGCTACTATCCAACAATCCATAATCCAGGACTGAATCGGTGTAGAAATTGGTGTCATACCAAGCGGTGCTGTCATTCCCCTTCACAACACTTGTGTCAACAACGACCACCGGGGAGTCGACAGGAATAATAACCGTCGAGTCGATAACAATCGGAATTGTAACGGTGTCGTTAGTTGGGATTACGGTACTGTCCACTTTGGCTGCCGCATAGGCGCCAATCACGCTCATGACTGCAAAGAGAACTGAAAGACGAAGAGACTTCATAATGAAACTCCATTTTTGTTGATAGCTAAGTTACAATATTTCAGAAACATTTGACATCTCATGACTCCGGCCGGGCGTCAGATCTGTCTCATATTTTCAGAAATTCAGATTTAATATTGCCAGACTGTCGAGCGAGTTGAATGCACCCGTGCTTCCATTTCTTGCCGTCACGGAAATTGATAATTGCCGATTTGACGATTGTCCTGCCAATTTGAATGTACTCGAATCTGTTGTCATAGTGTCAAGCAGATTTGTACCGATAGAATCGCTCAGAGATACTTGATATTGGTAGCCGACAACATGGTTGGTGATCTTTACGAAAAGCAATGTATCCGGAACCGAATCGACAACCGATCCTGTGATGAAGGCAGGCTTGAAGGTGAGGATCGGATTTGATGAACGGATTGAAATTTTCTTTGATGCTGGCTGGGAGACGATTGTAGTACTTCCGATGTAGCCGGCTCTCAATAAAACAGTTAGTGAATCGACAGTGGTATCAATAAAAAATCCATAAGCGATAAGTTGCGAAGTACCACTTATAACAGTATCTGCAAGTGTGTCGTTGGGATTCCCTTGAATGCTGTCCAGTAGAACAGCTTGATAACGATAATTGGCGTTATAGTTCTGTACATTAACATTAATTGAAACCGCGATGCTGTCATAAGATACCGTAAATGCCGGTGTATAATTCAACAAAGGATCGACAAGGGATGTAGATGTGTCTGTCACGATGAAGGTATTCGTAGAATCACCATTTGAATAAGCGATGAGCGAGATGGTCGAATCCTTCGGCACATACACAAATCTTCCGATGCTGTCAGTCGAATATGTCCAGACGGTTCCCGGAATTGTGATCGAGTCGATCTTTCCGGCGAAGACAAACGACGGATCAATGACGAGTTCGTGCAAGCTGTCTTGGTAGATAATCCCAAGGCTTGTATCGTTTGAAGATGTGATCGAAACCATACGATAGATGATTCCTGCGCTGTCAAGCGAGCTCATTCTGTAACGACCTTTTGGCAGCGTCAAAGAAAAATGCCCCGACGAATCGGTTGTAGCCGAATAGACAACTTTTCCAGTGTCAGAACTAATGTAAGAAGAATCTGCAAACAAAACTTTAGCGGCCGTCACCGGATGATTTTCGGCAGTGTAAATCATGCCGGAAGCAATTGCGTTTCCGCTTTGTCCTGTTCCACCGGCGACCGGTGCTGAACATTGGATTCCGCCAAGCAACAGGGCTGCAATAATGAACCTGATCAGGGTTGCCATTACTGATTTCCTTTTTTTGAAACTGGGAAACATTGAATATTCAACTGGTAAACACGTTGCGGATATTCATCGGCGTGAACAATTTCGAGTACGCGGCTCTGAAAAGCGCGGATCTCATCTGCAATCAGACGGTAGCTTTCTTCTGACACCGAAAAGCCGACCCACGATATGGTTCGTTCCGATTTGTCAATGGTATCGAGAGATTGCCGACCGAGTTCGATCATCCTGTTCGCGCATTCAGATCGAGCAAGCGCCGAATGCTCGTCTTCTGGTGCTTCAAGAATATTCGATGTCGCATGATAAATTCCGTCGGCATTTTTTATGGCGAGATCAAGCGACTCAAGAGTCCTGATTGCATGACGTGCCTCGTCAACAGTTATTGGCGGAACGACCATTGCAGCAAGTGCCTTGAAGTCGTTGCTGAATTTTGTGATCGACAAGATGTCACGAACAACCGGCATGTACCAGTGTTCATAAAAAGCGCTTTGCGTCTGCGTTACTTTCACGGCCCGTGACGCGCCAAAATCTAAAAGTTCACGCAGTGCGCTTCGCTTTTCGGTAAAAGTTCCAGACTGATCGTAAGTGACCAGCAATCTGAAAAACCGTTCCTCTTTGCTTGACAACGAGAGAAACGAAATGATCTGCGGCAATACCTTCGAAGAAATTGCAGCACTGCCCTTGAGGATCTGTGTAATATGCCCCGCCGATTTCAGCCCCCACGCAGCGGCTATCGAGCGATAGTTCAGCCCGCGATCACTCTTCTTCATCTCTGCAAGGCGATCCTGCAGGAAGAGTCGATAGTTGCGGTATGAAAAAATGTCCGGCATAAAAACTCCTGATTACTCAGTCAATATATTTCTTTTGAGCGCGTGTTGTTTAATGAATGTGAGATGTGTTTTTGAACAGAGAGATTATTTTTGTGTTTATCAATGAGTTATAGGTCTTGGTGTTTAAATATTCGATGTTTATGCTTTGAGAGAATGGAGAAATTCGTGATGGGAATATAGGGTTTATAGCTTTGGGTCAGTTTACAAAAGGGGAACCAGCTCAGGCGGCAGAAGCGCAGGCCGAGGACAAAGATCCTCCGAACTAAGGCAAAGGGAAACAGAACGTCAAAATAAATAGTAAGCCCGTACTTTTTTCGGGTGAAACTATTTTCGCGACCGATACGTCAAAGGTTTCGAGTAGTGATTATGAGAGGAATAGATGCTAATCCATAAAAATGTCCTATTTTTTAAATTGTTATTATTTTTAATAAATAAATTCAAAGGAGATTTTAAAAAATATGTTT
>CAIOZP010000172.1 GCA_903862805.1 uncultured Fibrobacterota bacterium | reverse complement strand
AACCTTGCGAATTTCGTCGCGACCCTCCACCTGAAGTCCATTGTACGAATAATCTTTGAGCGTTGCGATCTGGAGGTAGTCATCAAGAAATGCGACAAGTTCGTTTCGTGAAGTCTGGTTGGTTCGATCGGTTTGAATCAAGATTCACCTCGGTGGTTCGTTACCGGCGACTTCTCTTGTCGATAATATGAATCTTCTTTGCGGCGTCTCCGCGGTAGCCGTTGAGCGTCGCCTGATTGCTCACGAGTACCGGAAAATTCACGCGGGCTGCGGCTCTCAGATGCTCGGATATACGCGCCACGTGCGTCGCATGAGCCACGACATGAAGCACTACATGATCGGACAGCGAATCGTCGCCCTCGATGATGATCATGTAGTCGGTGATGCAGTCGAGTTCGTTTAGCGCAGAAAGAATCGTTGCCGGATAAACGGTGGTTCCGCGCAGTTTGATGAGCTGTGATTTGCGACCGAGAATCGGCCCGATGCGAACGGAATTGCGGCCGCAGGTACACTGTTCGGAAATCTTGAACGTAAGGTCGCCAGTGCGATAACGCAAAAGCGGAACACCTTCGACGCCGAGTGTCGTGCAGACCAGTTCGCCAACTTCGCCATCTGGCAAAACGTTTCCGGCATCATTAACTATTTCGGTGTAAACGAGTTCAGGATGAGCATGTCCGCCGGATTTTGCGGTGCATTCGCAGTAGGCGACAGATAGTTCGGTGTTGCCATAGGTGCTATAAACATCGGCACCGAAGATGTCTTCAAGGATACGGCCGACGCCGTTGAGCTGCATGCTGCTGTCGCGAATGGTCTCGCCGATACAGACGATTTTTTTGATTGTCGATTCACTTGAGTCGAAACCGGAGTCGCAAAGCTTCTGTCCGAATTTGCGCAAAAACGAAGGCACACCGACAAGCACTGTCGGGCGCATGAGATCGAGATAATTTTTCTGCATCTCGAAACTTTGTACACCAACCCGCATTGTGTTTGCGCCAAGCGTCGTCAGCCCGCGGTAGTAAGCCATTCCAGCAATAAACATGCGGTCGAGACTGACCATAACCTGCGCACGATCGTATGCCGTAACGCCTGCGCCGTGAAACGAAAGTGCCTCGTTATAGGCAAGTCGTTCGAGGTCGTTGGCCGTCATCCAGAAAAGAAGCGGGCGTCCGGTTGATCCGCTCGTTACAACCGTTTCGACTGCCAATTCACTCGAAACCGCACGGAACTGTTCCATGTGATCGGCGAGCTGGTCTTTGGTCGTAAAGGGAAGCTTTTTGATGTCGTCAAGCGATGCTATTTCGTTTGAGTCGAAACCATGCAACGTGTTTTTATACCACGGCGATGATTCTAAAAGATGCTTCACATGATTGCGGACGGCTCGTATCGAGCGTGACTCTATTTCATCGGCACTTTTGAATTCCCACGAAAGATCGGGACGGAAAACCACGGACTATCCTCCAGACTGTGTGCGGCCGACAATCAAAAAACAACTGCCTGCCTACGAAAGCAAAATAGTTGATGGAAGCATGACCAATAGAAAAGGCCGAAGGAACTGCTTCCTTTGGCCTTTTCATTGTGTAGCCGAATCCCTTGGTTTACCGTCCCGAAACCGTTACTTCAGAAGGGTAAGAACACTCTGAGGCAGTTGGTTCGCCTGCGCAAGCATAGCTGTTGCAGACTGTGTCAGGATCTGGTTCTTGGCGAAACTTGCAGTTTCACTTGCAAAGTCAACATCACGGATCTGCGATTCTGCATTCTGCTGATTCGTGTTCGACGAATCAAGATTGTTGATCGCATGTTCAAGCCTGTTGGTGTAGGCACCGAGAGTTGCGCGTGCCGAGTTCACAGTATTGAGGGCGGTGTCTATCGTGGTGATTGCAGCCGATGCTGTTGCCTGCGTGTTGATGGTCAAACCATTTACACCAAGTGTTGTTGCATCCATCTTGCCGATAGTAACCGTCATCACATTGTTTCCGCCGGCCTTGGCATCAATTTGCAACACACTGGCAGCGGCACCAAATCCTGCGCCATCAAGCAGTGACTGACCGTTGAAATTTGTCACCTTGGAGATACGATCAACTTCAAGAGAAAGCTGGCCGACTTCAGTATTTGTGTAACCGCGTTCTGTTGAGGTTAGCGTATCGTTTGAAGACTGAACAGCAAGCTCACGCATACGCTGAAGGATAGAGGTGATTTCATTGGCCGCGCCGTCGGCGATCGTAAGAGCGGACATACCGTCCTGCGCGTTTTTCTTTGCCTGTGCTGTTCCATTGATCTGCGCACGCAAATTTTCTGAAACACCAAGACCTGCGGCGTCGTCACTCGCAGAATTGATACGAAGACCAGTCGAGAGCTTCTGAAGATTCTTGGTGACCGCATTACTTGTCTGACCGAGAGCATTGGAAGCATACATCGAAGCAATATTATGAAGGATACGCATAGGAACCTCCTTGTTACGGAACTACCGCTGCGTATTCGGTAGCCCCCGATTTTTCTGACGGCATCCTTGCCGTTTTTCTTCAAACCGTAGGAGTTGTACTTCCCCCTATTTCTCTGTATCGGGCACAAATCCGTAGACTTTAATTTTTTTGTTGAGAAATATTCTTTTAATGTTTTT
>CAIOZP010000171.1 GCA_903862805.1 uncultured Fibrobacterota bacterium | reverse complement strand
TACAGATCGTTACGACTTATTAACCCTTCTCCCTATATGTTTTTTACAAAATTTAAAGACGAAGTTTTACTTGGGTCTTCGCCTGAAAATGATCGGCAAAACCGCAAGTGCCCGTTGAACATTACCACCAAATGAACTGATCGCAAGCCCAAGCAACGTTCCGGAAAGAGCGGCGGCTGTTGTTATTGCAAGCGAGGTAATAGCAAACGGACTCGCAGAAAATGCCGCAGCAAGCACCAGAGAAAAAATCAGCGACTGAACAATCGAAAGCGCCGAAAAAACTGCGGCCTTTGAAATAAAATAGTATGGCAGCGAAAGTCCGACAGCACATTCGCGTCTGTAAAGCGGCCACTCGCGGGCGAACTCGCGAACTGTATTGACACCGCCCATCCAGATCGCGGCAATGGTTATGCAGAACCAGAATGAGATCGGCATCTCGAAGGAATCGTGCGGATAGACAAGCGCAAGTAACGCGGCGACAAGCAGAGGCTGAAGCAGCATCAGCGCGAGGTTTACCCGATCACGAGCGAGAACCTTGAAGTACCGAAGAGACAGCATCGCAAGCTGACGCGGCGGCGTGAATTTTCTGGTCTGCTTGACATCAGGAGAATCATCCTGCGGCATGACCGGTTGCTCGACCGCGGTGGCATCTGTATCAACCCAGCCCAGATCGACCCGCTCGCAGACCTGCGTCATGTCGGCGGCGTTCATACGTTCGAGGGCTTCGTCGGGCTTTCCGGCAAAGACGATCCTGCCTTCTGATATGAAAAACATCCTGTCGCATTTGTAAACGTGTTCGGTGTGATGCGTCACTAAAATGACCGTGTGCCCCTGCACCGAAAGACTTGCAAATAGCTGCATGAACCTTGCGGCTAAAACTGTGTCGAGACCGGCTAAGGGTTCGTCGAGCACGATCACTGGTGGCGAGGCCAGAAGCTCCACGGCAATATGAACACGTCGCGCCTCGCCACCGGAGAGCAATGCCACACGACGATCGGCGATTCCATCTATCGACATCAGTCCGGAAACGGTGCTGACACGAACCATGATCTCGGCTTCATCGGCATCGGGCGGAAGCCGCAGAATGGCCTGTTCGTGAAGCGTCTCGGCCACGGTAAGTTCGGGACGAAGAAGAATCTGCTGCGAGACATATCCGACACCGAAGCGGTTAAGTGCGCCCTTACTTGCAAGCGAAACTCCGTTATATAAAACCGCACCAGCGGCGGGTTTCACCTGTCCGGCAAGCGCTCTTGCAAGTGTGGTTTTACCCGCACCAGACTTGCCGAGTATTGCAACAAACTCGCCTGGGCTTATCGAAAGATTAGCATCTGTCAAGATGACATGCCGACCGGCCTTCACACCCAAATGTGTCGCATCGACCCGAACGCTTTTGCCATCGGCGAGAGATTCGAGACGGTTGCCGCGAAGCACAAGCCGAAACGGGCCGATGTCGATCACATCGCTTTCGAAAAGGTCGGTGGTCGCAATGCGATGACCATTTACGAAGGTTCCGTTGGCGCTGCTTTCATCGGCAAGAAACCACGAAGATCCGGTCGCAGAAAACACGCAATGTACTCTGGAAACGGCCGGATGATCGAGTACTAAAACACACGACTTGTCGCGACCAACGGTAATGCGTCGCGTTTCTTTTGCTTCCTGTTCGGTGGCGCGACTTTCCATGCGGGTTAGCAGAAGGCCTTCGGAATCAATGGTGACATTAAGCTCGATCACACCGATCGTGAGCACATTCCCATCTGTCAAGCGACCGCCTGCAACTGTTACACCGTCGAGCATTACGCCTGATGAACAACCGGAGTCAAAAACATGCGGGCCATCCGACATGAAAATTATCTGTGCATGATGTCGCGAGACGCCGACGGCAGGCAGGTGTATTGTGGAATCTGGATCACGTCCAATCGTGATGATGGACGAACCGAATGGAAATCTGAAGCTCTGTGTGCTCACGAAAGTCCTGTGATCTTTGTGACGAGTTCGAGCACTTCGTTTTCGCATCTGTCAAGATCGTCGTTGGTGATGAAGTGGCTGTAGTCGCCGCTGTTCTTTGCGAAAAGCACTTCTCCTTCGGCATCGGACAGACGTGTAGCAATGGACTCTTCCGAATCTGTTCCTCGCGAGCGGAGACGGCGTTCGAGTTCGGCGGCCGATGGTGCCATCAAAAATATTCCGATTGATTCAGGATACGAGCGACGGAAATTGGCGGTTCCCTGAACGTCTATGTCCATTACAACCGTGCGCCCTTCGGAAATATTCTTGTTGATGAAACTTTTGGGAGTGCCGTAATAGTTGCCATGAACATTGGCCCATTCAGCGAATTCGTTTTGCTGGATCTTCGCCTCGAATTCCTCTTTGTCAAGGAAGAAATAATGGACGCCATCTTTTTCTTCGCCACGCGGCTTGCGTGTTGTGGCCGAGATGGAATAAACCAGTTGCGGCAGGCGGTTCTGAAGCCAGGAAAGTATCGTCGACTTTCCAGCACCTGATGCCGCCGAAAAAATAAGGATCTTCCCTTTGTTGTCTGCCATATTCGCCTCCGTTATTTCTTCTTGCCGGTGAGCATCTCTTCACGCATCTTCGAATGAGCCGCCTCTGCCGCTTCAAGCATCTTCATGACATGAAACGCTTCGCCGCGGTATTCGATCTCCTTGGAGATGCAGTACTCGATTTTCATAAGCTGATTGATAACACCGTTGATCGTCTTGCTTATCACAAGAAACAGCGCGAAGATCATGAATGTCGTGAACAGCGCAATTGACAAATAGAGAATCATCGAAGCTCCGGTTTTTGTTTCGCAGATCTGGATTAAAATAGCACGGGGCGGGAAATTTGAGGGAAAGAATATGCAGTGCGACAGATACTGAAAATCACCCTGGATTTTATGCCTTCACTGAAGAATCTATCCAGGAACCAAACTTTTCAGTCGTCTCGAAATCGGTGATGACGATCTGCGGAATCTCATAAGTATGCGATGACAAAATTTTTGCAACGACCTTTCCAACCAATGCCGCCGAGGTTTTTACCGATAGCCTGATCTCGAACTCGCGCTCGGTTTTACCTTTCCAGTTATAGATGCTTTCAACATCGGAGAGCTGGCAGCAGGCGGCCATTTTGTTTTCGACGAGAAACATTGCAACGGTCTTGGCCGATGCGCGATTGGGAAAGGTCGAGAGTATCATTTTGTAAAGCATCTGTATTTCCTTATCTGAGTCGATTACTGCCTTCGTTCAGAAGCGCAGTTTTGTCGGTTCCCGAAGACAGGTCGAGGCAACGGATCTCGCTGCGGCCGTCATCGTAGTTCCTTGTGTAGAAAACTACTTCATGGCCGTTGCTGATACCGGCGCGTGGCGAAGATTCGCTCCAGGTCTTGGCGGCGCCGGCTGGCGAGACAATTTCGCTTTCTCCTCCGTCAAGTGAACATCGGTAAATCTGCGACGGTTTTCCCGCGCTGTAAATCACGGTACGACTGTCGAGCCAGTAGAACTCATGCACGTTCGCATTGCGTGTGAGGCGCTTCTGGATGCCGGTGCTCAAATCGTGAATCCAGATGTCGTCGTACTGTCCGGCGTTTTCACGGTCGGAAATTATCGCGATGCGTTTCTGATCGGGACAGACGGCTGGCAGATAGTTGTTGCCGTCGTCGGTGATCCGCAGAGGATCGCTGCCGTTCGGGTCGCCCATATACAGGTTGTAGTGCCCATCACGATTCGAAACGAAAAGCAGATTCGCAGCGTCTGGCGTGAAGACCGGTTGCATCTTGGAACCTTTCCATGGAACGAGTGTCGATGGCTTGCCACCGTCGCACGAAAGGCGCACGATCTCGCTTGAATCACCGTCATGCGTGATCGTTGCGCAGATCCAACGGCCGTCGGGCGAGACTGTGAAGTCTTTCACGAATCCGCCGCAGTCCAATTCCCGTTCGTCAAGTCCGGATACATTTATTTCGTGAAGTGTTGCACTGTCCTTCGATGATCCGGCAAGGAGATC
>CAIOZP010000170.1 GCA_903862805.1 uncultured Fibrobacterota bacterium | reverse complement strand
TGCGAGGCTCGATCTCGACGATTACAACACTCATTCGCAGATGAAGGGTAATATCTGGAACCTTCCGGTTTCGTATGTCTGGGCGGGCCTGTATGTCTATATCGAAGTAGCCTCGGCGGCAATCGAGTTCGAGTTCCGTACCAAGGAAACGAAGTATCATAAAATGGTATCGAATGTCATCGACTACCTTTTCGGAACGAACAACTGGGGAATGTCGCTTGTATCGCTCGAAGGTTATAAGTGCACACTGCATCCGTATTCCCAGATATATCGCCTACAGTGCCATAAATTCCCCACCGGATGTATCTCCGAAGGCCCGGGCGACCGCAAGTCGCACATGCAGCAGGACGCTTGGTTCGGTTTCGATCCCAAGTGCGAACCTACCGAGAAATTCAATACGCCGGTTGGAATATTCTACGACAATGTGAACGACTACATGTGCATGGAAACCTGTACCTACGGTGTTGCCGACGGTCTTTACACAGTTACGATGGCCGAAAAGTGGCTTGACGAAGGCGCCAACCTTTCCGGCAGCGGCAGAAAGTAATAAGGAGTTACAGCAAAGATGAATATCAGATCAATACTGTCAGGTTCTTTTTTCCTTCTTGCCGCGGCGACTGCGGTTCATGCCGACAAGTATGTCCGCTTTAATCAGGTGGGTTACGATCCGGCCTCTGCCAAGCGCATTGTCATTATCGCAACCGAAGATTGTTCCGGACTTCCCTGGTCAGTCAAAGATGCTTCGGGTTCTGTCGTGGCATCCGGAACTATCGGGAAAAGTCTGTGCGGCAAGGGTGTCTATACTGCTTTCCCGTACAATTACGAGTTCCATTTCGACAACGTGAAGAACGAAGGTTCTTACACCGTTGACATCAAATCCATAGCGCCGTTTTCCATCAACGTAAAAAAGGATCCATTCAAGAGCGCAATTCAGTCAACGCTGCATTGGCTGCGGGTTACGCGAAGCGGGTCATACGATGCGATTGACCACGGGGTTTCTCATCTCGGCGATACTGCTTCAAAGGTCATGCGCAGATCATGCGACACCGATACCAACTGCAACAAGGTTTGGTATGTCGATACCATTCATCCCAAAACGCTGAACGTTGTCGGCGGCTGGTACGATGCCGGCGACTACATCAAGTTCACGCTCACCGCTTCATTTACGGCCTACATGATCCTGCGTTCGTATGAGGCTTATCCCGAGATCTTCGAAAAGCATAATAGCCGGACGGAATATGTCGATGTCCTCGACGAGGCCAAGTGGGGACTTGACTGGTTGATGAAAACCATGCCAGACAACGACACCAACGAGTTTGTGATAGAGGTTGCATCCGAAGAAGATCACAACATCGGTGACAGGCTTCCGGAATACGATACAACTATCCAGGGCCGTTATCGTCCGGCATTGTCTGCGCTGTCCCAGCCGCAGATGGGTTTGACCGCCGCCGCACTTGCCCTTGGAGCAGATGTTTTCGGCAAGCTCGGCAAGAACGACATCGCCGCCAAATACAAGGCCAAGGCGGAGCTGATCTATCGCCGTGCAATTTCGAAGGATGCGCTTAAAGTCCCCGCATACCTCGACGCGGAAACCAATCCGTTTTATCAGGATCTGAAACCCGAAGATGATCTCGAACTCGCTGCCACCGAGCTTTATCGTGTCACCGGCGAGAAACATTATCTTGACGATGCAAGGCATTTCGCATCAATCGCCAAGACCTGTGGGAACATCTCTTGGGCCGATATGAACCAGTTCGCGCACCTTCGTCTTTACGAGATAGATTCTTCGGCGGTCAAAGCCTACGTGGGCGAAGACATCAGCGACTATATCGAGCATTCAAAGCAGAGCGGAAACATCTGGAGTCAGCCTGTCGATTTCGACTGGGCCTGTCTCTACAACATGATGAACGTCGCATCAACCTCGATCATGTACGAGAAGGAAACCGGCAATCACCGCACACATGAAATGGTGCAGAACATCGTCGATTATCTCTTCGGTACAAATAGCTGGGGTGAATCATTTGTGGCTCTGAAAGGTGTTCATTCAATCGAACATCCCAACTCACTTATCTATCGCCTCCAGTGCGACAAATTCCCCGAAGGTGCCATCGCCGAAGGCCCTTCCGATATAAAAAGCCATACAGAGGAAGACGCATGGTTCGGCTTTGATCCGGCCTGCGAACCGACCGCGCCGTTCAATACCGGTTCGGGTATTTTCTACGATCAGGTTGACGATTATGTCTGCATGGAGACCTGCGGATACGGTGTCGCCGAAGGGCTTTTCCTTCTGACGCTTATGTGCAAGACGGAATCGGCGAAATAAGTTTCAGCATAAGTTTCTGCAAATCTCATTCGGCCCGTTTCAGTGATGGAGCGGGCCGGTTTTGTTTTTGGCGCTTTCTGAATGCTTGACATAAGTCCCACCGAAATAAAGAATACCGCGCTTCTAAACCGAAGATTCGTGAAGGCAGCATTGGGATGACGCTTCGAAAAAAGACACTGATACTTCTGTCAATTACCCTTCTGGTGTTTGCCGCCGCCGGAACCGGTCTCGCCTGGATGGTTATCGCAGGCGGCTTCGGACGTGTTGACC
>CAIOZP010000169.1 GCA_903862805.1 uncultured Fibrobacterota bacterium | reverse complement strand
TAGGACGGACTGAAGCGGACGAAACGAAATGAGGCCTGTGGCCGAAATGCAGTGTAGTGTGCGAAGCGGAACGCGAGTACCGACCGGAGGGTAGCCCGTAAGGAGGGCCGGCCCGGAGGGGGGTTTTGATTATGCAACGGAGCGAAATAATCAAAACACGCCGTAGGGAAACGCCCAAACTTTTTCATAAAAAAGAACTCAAAAACCAAGAATTCAAGGAGAACAGAATGGGACTTTTCGAAGGAATCAAATCACAACTTCGGTCCGTTATCGAATGGAACGGCTCACCCGATGATGCTCTTATCTGGAAATGGGACGGCAGCGGCGAAGAACTCAAGAACGCATCGAAGCTGATTGTGAAGCCAGGACAGGCCGCGATTTTTCTGTATGAAGGTTCGGTCAAGGCTGTACATCTGCAGAGCGGACTTTTTGAACTTTCGACTGCCAACATTCCATTCTGGACAACGATCTCGAAGTTCATGCAGGCATTTCAGTCGGAGCATAAGGCCGAGATTTACTACGTGCGACTGACGGAGCTGCTCGATCAAAAGTGGGGAACAAAGGGGCCGGTGAAATACATCGATCCAAAGTACGGATTTCCGGTTGGGCTTCGGGCCTTTGGCAACTTCTCGTTCCGCATTACCGAGCCGGAAAATTTCTTTGTGAATGTTTCGAGTGCGCGAAAGGCGTTTTCGATTGATGCGATCCGTGTTGTGATTGTCGATCGAATCCTCACGCCGCTGACCGACCTGCTTGCCGAGTCGGGCTTCAGTTATGTCGAGGTTGACAAGAATCGTAACGAACTTTCCGATGCGCTCAAGACGCAGCTCGATTCCGTTTTTGTCAAGCTGGGTTTTTCGCTGACAGACTTTAGAATCGAGAACACCGACTTCGATGAAGATACGCAGGCGCGAATCCGCGAGATTGCAAACACGCAGGCCAAGGCGCAGGCGATGAACGCGCTCGGCTCGGTTGACGCGACGGCAATGCGCAACTACGCGACGCTTCAGCAGCTCGATGCGCTCAAGACCGCCGCAGGTAACGAAAGCGGTGGACTCGCTGGGCTTGGCGTTGGCGCAGGTGCCGGATGGGCGCTTGGTCAGAACATGATGGGTGGCATGGCTGGCATGCAGCAACAGGCGGCACAAATGCCGCCGCCTCTTCCGCAGTCGAGCTACTTCGTTGGCGAAAACGGAAACCGAATCGGCCCGTTCGATATGAGTACGATGGCGACCAAAGCCGCCGATGGCTCAATCAAGCCGGAGTCGCTTGTATGGAAACAAGGCATGGCCTCATGGATCGCCGCAGGTTCGGTTGACGAGCTGAAAGGCATGTTCCCGCCAGCACTTCCGCCGCTTTGATTTTCTGTCGCTTGACATCTGCGAATTAGCGGGAGGAAGAATGAACGAGCTTCTTGATTGCATCGGCGCGCCGATGATCAACATTGTCGATGTTGGTGCAATGAATATCGAAGGTTCGAGCGACACATTCGCCGGACTTGTGTCGGCAGGTGCTGCGCGGGTCATCGGC
>CAIOZP010000168.1 GCA_903862805.1 uncultured Fibrobacterota bacterium | reverse complement strand
GGATTTTTTTTCTGCGGCATCATAGAGGAACCGGTTGACCACGCGTCGTCGAGTTCGACGAATCCGAATTCTCGGCTCGACCAGATGATCAGATCTTCGGCGTAGCGTGACATGCTGATCCCAAGCGATGCAATGGCCGAAAGCGATTCGAGCACGAAGTCACGGGCGGCAACGCCATCGATCGAGTTGTCGCTGATGCGCGAAAAGCCGAGGCGATCTGCAAGCAGATTTCTGTCAACTGGAAAACCTGCACCGGCAATTGCACCGGAACCAAGTGGCATGAGGTCGGCAGTTGCAGCCGCGTTGACTATGCGAACACGGTCGCGCTCGAGCAGCCAGAAGAACGACATCCAGTAATGCGCGAGACTCACCGGCTGCGCCTGCTGAAGATGCGTGTAGCCAGAGACAATTACGCCCTGCTCTTTTTCGGCGCGGGCCAAAAGTGCCGCCTGCAATTTTCTGATGCAGTCGGAAAGTGCGGCCGTACGTCGCATTGTGTAAAGACGAAAGTCGGTTGCGACCTGATCGTTTCGCGAGCGGCCTGTATGAAGACGCGCACCAGCCTCGCCGATTTTTTCGGAGAGAAGACGCTCGACAGTCATGTGGATGTCTTCGTCGGAATTCTTGAAAACAGCTTTTCCGTTTCGCACTTCGTCAAGCACGGAACTCAAACCTTCTGTGATGCTTTTATGTTCATCAACGGAAATAATCTTGACACCAAGCAAGGCCTCGGCCCAAGCAATACTTCCTTCAATGTCCTCGCAAACAAGAGCTTTATCAATTGACAAAGAATTATTGAACTCTTCCATCAGCCTGTCGGATGGCCGCGAAAACCGTCCGTCCCACATCTTCATATTTCAACTCCCTTGATTTTCATTTGTAAATTGACCGCGCCATTCCACTCGTTTTCGTCGAGCGTGAATGCGGTTGACAAAGCGCGACTGCCGGCGATCTCGCTTATGCGCGGCCCGAAGTTGAAAGCGATTGCCTCCATCACAAGCGGCCCCTGACAGAGCGTCATCTTGACGTGCTTCGCACCGACCATGCGCGGCGGGTTCTTGTGCGAAAGCCCGCGGCAGAGCAGCACCGGACGCATGTTGCCCGGGCCGAAGGGTTCCATCTGCTTGACGATACGGAAAAACTGCGGAGTCAGATCCGAGAGATTCGCCTCGACATCGGCATTGACCCGAGGGATCATTTCGGCAATGGGCAGCTGCTTTGCAACGGCCTCAGAAAAACGCTGGCGGAACTCGGCGATATTTTCTTCGCGGATCGAAAGACCGGCCGCAGCCGCGTGTCCGCCGTACGAAATGAAAAGATCTTCGCAGGTCGAAAGCGCATCGAGCAGATGAACACCTTCGATGCTTCGAGCCGATCCTTTTGCGATTCCATCGTCGCCGATTGAAAGCAACACCGAGGGCCGAGTGAACGCTTCGGCGATCTTGCTTGCGGCGATTCCGATCACGCCGAGGTGCCAGCCTTTGTCGGCCGCAACGATTCCGGCGGTGGTCGCAAGATCGACGTTCTCGGTGACCCACGTGCTCACGCGATCCTGTACCGTTTTGTCAAGCGCCTTGCGCTCGGTGTTGAGGTCAACAAGCTCATCGGCCCACGCAGTTGCTTCGCCCTTGTCCTGAGTCAGAAGCAACTTGACACCACGCGAACTATCGCCGAGGCGACCTGCCGCATTAATGCACGGAGCCAACATGAACACCACATCGGATGTCGAAAGAATTTTACCGGAAAGTTTTTGGCGATCGATAAGAGCACGAAGTCCCGGATGTTTTGATTCCTTCATCTGCGAAAACCCGACCGCACAAATTATGCGATTCTCACCGGTCATCGGAACGATATCGGCAGCGGTTCCGAGTGCCGCTATGTCAAGCAGATCGGCCCAGAGTTCGTCGCCACTACCGGTGTGCGCCGCGAGTCCCTGCGAAAGTTTCAGCGCCATGCCAACTCCGGCGAGCACGCTTTCGGGGTACAGGCTTCCGGGGATTTTATGATCGAGCACTGCGACAGCTTTGGGCAGATCGCCATGCGGTTCGTGGTGATCGGTAATTATTAAATCGAGCCCAAGCGAGGCCGCTTTTTCCGCCTCGGC
>CAIOZP010000167.1 GCA_903862805.1 uncultured Fibrobacterota bacterium | reverse complement strand
GCTCGTCAACCCTGTTGGTCTGCTCCCATGTGAACTCTTTGTTCTTGCGACCAAAATGTCCGTTACGGGCAGTCTCGCGATAGATCGGGCGCTTGAGATCAAGCGACTTGATGATCGCGGCAGGACGCAGGTCGAAGACCTTGGTCACGATGTCGGCGATCTTGTCGTCGGAGATCGTGCCTGTTCCGTAGGTGTCGATGTGCAGGGAGATCGGCTGTGCAACACCAATGGCGTACGCGACCTGAACCTTCACATGCGATGCAAGACCTGCGGCAACGATGTTCTTGGCAACCCAGCGACCTGCGTAGGCGGCCGAGCGGTCAACCTTCGACGGATCCTTGCCGGAGAACGCGCCACCACCATGAGCGCCGTATCCGCCGTATGTATCGACAATGATCTTACGACCGGTAAGACCGCAGTCACCCTTTGGCCCACCGACAACGAAACGGCCGGTCGGGTTGACGTGATAAATCGTCTTGGCGTCAAGGAACTTTGCAGGAATAACCTTCTTGATAACCTTTTCGATCAGGTCGTCCTGAATGGTCTTGTGCTTGACATCATCGGTATGCTGCGAAGAAAGAACAACCGTGTGAACGCGAACAGGCTTGAGTCCTGTTGAATCGTATTCGACGGTGACCTGACCCTTTGAGTCAGGGCGAAGGTAAGGAAGGATTCCCTTTTCACGAACGCGTGTCAACTCGATCATGATCTTGTGAGCAAGCGAAATAGCGAGCGGCATCAGCTCTGGAGTTTCGTTGCATGCGTATCCGAACATGAGTCCCTGATCGCCTGCGCCCTGCTCCTTGTGGAGACCGGCACCGGCTGTGACTCCTTGGGAAATATCAGGTGACTGCTTGTCTAAAGTCACGATAACTGCGCAGCTATCGGCTTCGAAACCGATGGCGGGATCGGTATATCCGATTTCCTTGATGGTCTTGCGAACCACTGCCGGAATGTCAACGATGGCCTTGCTTGTTACTTCACCGGCAACAACAACGAGACCTGTGGTCACGAGAGTTTCGCAGGCAACGCGTGAGTCCGGATCCTGAGCGAGCATCGCGTCGAGGACGGCATCGGAAATCTGGTCGGCGACCTTGTCAGGATGTCCCTGCGAGACGCTCTCGGAAGTAAACAGAACCTTCATGGTTCCTCCTGTTAAAGAAAATGAAAAACCGTTTGATGAACGAAAATAAGTGCCGTGAAAACATTATGCAATGACCGACGGTTTTGTGAAGTAGCGCGGATTGGCTACTTCTCGGTTAAGCGGAAAACTCCGTCCCAGTTTTCGGGGGGAGGATTGGTCTTGTAAGCCTTGGCGCGGTCGATAAAAAGTCGGCTCGGACTTATGCCGCCGGATGAAAATTCGCGGTTGGGTTCGAGCTCTTCGGCTTGTTCAAGAATCGCGATCGCGTCGTTCCATTTGCACGAGTAATAATGTTCGATTCCCTTATTGTAAAGCTCGATAAGTTTTGCGGTCGGCTCGTCAACCTTGCCGTTTTCTCCCATGACCTCGTAAACCTCGACCGGCTCGCTCTTGCCCACGACGGTGATGCGGTCAAGCTTGCGCGCTGCGAATCTATTGTTGGTCAGCTCAAGTGTTTCGCGACTTGTCATGACGTAAACGCCGTACTGTTTTGCGGCGCTTTCGAGACGAGCGGCGAGGTTGACAGCATCGCCCATCATCGTGTAGTTCATGCGCATTTTCGAGCCCATGTTGCCGGTGACAATCGCTCCGGTGTTGATGCCGATTCGCATGCGCATGTTGTGTACGATGGTCGGCCACTTGTCTCCTTCACTTGCCCACTTCACGCGAAGACGTGCAAGCTTGGCCTGCATGTCGAGTGCTGTAAGACAGGCCTTTTCGGCGTGGTCGGGCATTGAAAGCGGCGCGCCGAAGAACGCGATGATCGCGTCGCCCTCGTATTTGTCGAGCGTGCCCAGATGGGCCATCAGCGAGTCGGTCATTTCCGTGAGATATTCATTCAGCAGTTCGACAAGGCGGGTTGGCGAACCGAGTTTTTCGGAGAAGGTCGAGAATCCCTGGATGTCGGTGAAGTAGGCGGTCATAACGCCTTCGTTGCCGCCAAGCGTCGGCATCTGTTTGTTCTTGTACATGATGTCGATGAGTTCCGGCGACAGATATTGCCGGAATGTTTTTTGCAGGAAGAGCTTGCTTTTTTCTTCCGTCATGTAGCGATAGCCCATTACACCGGCGAAGGAGAGGATTGTTGCAAGCGCAGGCCTGACCATTTCGAGCCACTGACCAGCTTCGTCGAATCGCCACATTACAAAAAGAAAATATGCAAACAGCATCATGATCGAAATGGCGCCACCCAAAAGCGGAGTGAACAGGAAAGCAAGAAGTCCGGCGAGTGTTCCGACCGCTGCGACGATAGCAATATCCTGAACGATTGACAAACGCGAAACAAACGTGTTGTTTATGAAGGAATTGATAAGCGATGCGTGAACCTCGACGCCGGGATAGCTTCTGCCGACAGGAGTTGACATAAGGTCGAACATTGCCGACGACGACGAGCCGACGATAAACACACGGCCTTCCATATCGCCATGAACACGATCTTCGAGAATGTCCCAATAGGAATAATAACGGAAGGTGCTGCTTTTTCCGGGGCCGAAGTAAGTGACTATGTGTTCGTTCTCGGATGTCAACGGAACGCGGACTCTCGGCCCAATGTCGAGTCGGGTGCCGGGTTTCATTGACTCGATTGAATTCCATGAGCGAGAGAGAAGATCTTTCAGCACGACATCGTTAAGCACCGGAATATCTGAATGAAGT
>CAIOZP010000166.1 GCA_903862805.1 uncultured Fibrobacterota bacterium | reverse complement strand
TTTTCCATTGGCTGTTCGTTGACAAAAATGAAGACGCTCTCTTTTGCGATGCCAAGTTGCACTTGAATAGCTTCGACGATTTTTGTGTAGAGAAGCCGTTTGGTTTCCTTTGACCTGCCGCTGAACATGGCGATCTCTACAAGAATACTGTACGGAGATCTCATCGAGAACAGATCGCTGTCATGTTCGATCAGGCGGATGTTCCTGTCGTTCGCTGGCAGCTTCAATACCTCCTGAACCGCGTCCATTACACAATTCATAATAGTCGTGAGGAATGTCCTATCATTCCCTTTTGTCAATTCGATCTTTACCAATGGCATTGTTCCTCCTCAAAATTCTGTTTGATAAAACGCATCCGCCTCAAAATACAAAACCCCGATACTCGGCAAAGATGTTGCTTAAAAAAGCGCCAGAAAATTTTTTGCTCCACATTTCCGAAATCGTCAATCGATGACGGATCTGTGGCGATGTATTTTCAGCATCGTACTGGAGTAGGAAATGCATATACCTGACGGATACCTTGGCCCGATCACCTGCGGCGCGACTTTCGCGCTGATGCTTCCTGTATGGGCAATTGCCGCCCGCAAGGTGAAAGAGGAACTGAATGCGAAGCAGGTTCCGCTGCTTGCGATTGGTGCGGCGTTCAGCTTTGTCGTGATGATGTTCAACGTGCCGATCCCGGGCGGAACAACCGGTCACGCTGTCGGCGGCGCGCTGATAGCGATACTGCTCGGCCCGTGGGCGGCCGTGATTGCAGTGAGTGTGGCCCTTGTAATTCAGGCGTTGATCTTCGGCGATGGCGGCGTTCTTTCAATCGGCGCCAACTGCTTCAACATGGCATTCGTCCTGCCATTTGTCGGCTACGGAGTTTATCGCGTGATCGCTTCGGGCAGTGCCGCAACCTCGACCCGCCGAATGGTGGCCGCAGGTATCGGCGGATATACCGGACTGGTCGCGGCGTCTTTCACGGCTGCAATAATGTTCGGACTTCAGCCGCTTCTTCATCGCACCGCATCGGGTCAGGCGCTCTATTGTCCATACGGTTTTTCAATGACGATTCCGGCGATGGTCGGTGGACACGCGCTCGTGTTTGGATGGGTTGAACTATTCGCGACATCGCTTGTCATCAAGTTCATCCAGATGCAAGAACCGTCACTGCTCGGCCGTTCCGAAAGACCAGAAAACAAACTGAACGGCACTACAAAACTGCTGATCGGACTCGGCGTACTTGCACTGCTGTCCCCGCTCGGCCTTATCATTCCCGGTGTCTTCAAAGCCGGTGATGCATGGGGCGAATGGAGCCTCGAAACGCTTCACGACAAGATCGGCTATATCCCATCGGGCATGAAAAAACTTTCGGAGTTTTGGCAAGCACCGCTGCCCGACTACGCCTTCAAAGGTTGGGAGAATTTCGACATGAAGCACCTGAGTTTTGCGTATATTATATCGGCATTGACGGGCATGGCGACGATCGCGCTGATCGTCTGGCTTGTCGGCAGGGCAATAGCAAAAAAGGGTTCAAAGAATGTGCCGTCCTGAAATTCCCGGAAAGAAAACCAACGGTGTCCTCGAAAAAACGGCGCTCGGAATAGTCTCGGTTGTAAAGGAATCCGTCTCCAACGAAGAGTGCGCCGGTCGATCCGGCCTGCTGCAATCCTGCGATCCCCGCATGAAAACGCTGGCAATCGGCCTGATGATTCTTGCATCCGTCGGAACGCATAATCCCTTTGTGCTGCTTGCTCTTTACGCCGTCTGCATTGCAATGGCGCTACGATCAAATCTGAATCTCGGATTCTTCCTCGGCCGCACGATGCCGTTCATTCCGCTGTTCACTTTGTTCATTGCGATACCGGCATTGTTCAGTGGCGTTACTCCGGGCAAGGCACTTTACACATTCCCGCTTGTCAACCTTACGATAACAGAACCCGGACTCGACGGCGCGATCCAGTTCTGTCTGCGCGTTCTCGACTCGGTTTCGTTTGCTGTGCTTCTGGTTCTCACGACACGCCACCATGTTCTGCTGAAAGTTCTGCGCATCTTCAAGGTGCCGCAAATTTTTGTGATGACCATCGGCATGTGCTACCGCTACATTTTCCTTTTCCTCGAAATCATCCAGAACACCTTCACCGCCGTGAAAAGCCGCGTCGGATATGTGACCGATGCCGGCACAGGTCGCGGACTTGTGGCAAGCAACATGGCCGGACTCTGGCTGCGCTCGTACCGTATGCACAGTCAGGTTTACGATGCCATGATCGCACGCGGCTACACCGGCGAGCCGAAAGTAATCGACGAATTCAAAACACGTCTCCGTGACGTGGCCATACTTGCAAGTTCCTTTTCGATGCTGATCGGTGTGATATGTCTGAATCTCTTTTCTCGCTGACCAAGGTTTCGTATTCGTATCCGGGCGGAATTCCGGCCCTTCGCGATTTCAATCTTACTGTCAACAAAGGTGATCGTGTCGCGATCATCGGCGCGAACGGCACCGGTAAGTCAACGACACTCACGATGCTCGACGCACTGATCTTTCCCGAAAGCGGCAGTTTCAAGGCATTCGATACCGAGATCAACGAAAAGCAGATGAACAAGGCTTCGTTCCAGAATTTTTTCCGCGAGCGGGTCGGTTTTGTTTTTCAGAATCCCGACATCCAGCTTTTTTGCCCGACGGTGAAAGAAGACATTCTCTTCGGGCCGCTCCAGCTCGATCTCGAACGCGATGTGATCATCCGCAACTTTGAAAAGGTAGTCGAACTGATGCACGTGTCACACCTGCTCGAACGTTCGCCGCACCAGCTCAGCATCGGCGAAAAAAAGAAAGCGGCAATAGCATCGGTGCTCATAATGGATCCGCAGGTTCTTCTTCTCGACGAACCGACCGCCGGACTCGATCCACAAACCACCCGCGATATAATCAGCGTTTTATATGAGGCGCATAAAGACGGCAAGACCGTTGTGATG
>CAIOZP010000165.1 GCA_903862805.1 uncultured Fibrobacterota bacterium | reverse complement strand
GACCGGCTGATGAAGACGCTGCTGGTCGGCATCAGCGAAATCACCGGACTCGAACGAAGCATCTTTTTCACAGTCGATAAAAATTCCTTTTCACTCATACCAACTCATTCACGCGGTGTTCCGCAGGAAACGCTCGGCGGATTTTCATGTTCGCTCGGATTCGCTGGCGGCGACATCACCGACTGCGTTTTTTTAAACAAGCACCTGCTTGTAAACGGAATTTCTCCGATTGACGACACCTTTGCCGAGCGTCTCGGATCAAAGGAATATCTTGTGATACCGGTTGTCGGACGCATAGGCAGCCTCATGTCGCAGCAGGAAGAAAAACCGCCGGAGAGCAAGCCGGTATCTGAAGATGAGCGCCGTCGCCAGCTTGTCGAATCTCCGGCCTTCCGTACAATTGGCGTACTTTGGATTGACTGCGGCAGCGCCGATCGCAACATGACCGGTGATGACATCGGCACCATTTCGGTGATCGTGACTCAGGCCGGTGTCATAATCGAAAACATGCGAATGTACAGCGAGCTGATCGATGCTAACGACAGCCTGAAAGAAGCCTACGACGAGCTGAAAGTTGTCAATCACGAACTGAGTGAAGCCAACGCAAAAATCAACCGTGACATGGAACACGCACGTGCCGTTCAAGAAGGGCTGCTCCCCGAGACTCTGCCCAACAGCAGTGATCTCGACATCGGAGCGATGTACGTTCCGGCAGATGCGGTCGGCGGCGACTATTACGATGTGTTCGAGATCAGCCACGGAGTATTTGGAGTTATCATTGCCGACGTGTCAGGACACGGCATTTCATCGGCTCTCGTTATGTCAACCGTGAAGGTACTTCTAAAGATGCACGCATCGGCAGAAACCGGCCCGCAGAAAACGCTCGAAGCCGTCAACCGGCTCTTCCAGACGGAAATACGCACCACCAATTTCGTAACGATTTTCTACGGAATATTCAATACTGCCGAGCACGTATTCACATTCACCTCGGCGGGACATTGCCCTGTCGTGTTCATGGACAGGGAAACTGGCGAGTGTTCAACGGTCAAAGCCGACGGACTCTTCCTCGGTGTCTTTCCCGACATGATGCTTTCCGAAAATGTGCTAAACTACAAGCCAGGAACACAGCGGCTCGTTCTCTATACCGATGGTCTCACTGAGGCACGAAATCCGGAGACAGACGAGATGTTCGAGCTACACAGATTGATCGAGTCGGTGAAAAAAACAAACGCACTCCCGCCATCGGATGCGCTTACAAAAATCGTCGAGATGCAAAAAGAATTTTGCGGCCCTGCCGCTGTTGCAGAAGACGACATCACCATGCTCGTGATAGATTATTGATTCATCAATAATACACCGAATGGCCTGCAGCTTTCGGGATGCAGACACCATAAATCAGTCTGCGGTGATTATCGCTCGGAAGAGATTTCGCGAATCTTTTTGATTACCGACCGCGGGTTTTCCGATGAACATATCGGGCGCACCATGCAGAAGTTTTTCGCACCTGCGCCAAGAACGTCTGGAAGCTGCTCCAGCGAAATCCCACCGATACAAATTGCCGGAACGGTCGCTTTGTCGAGCATGATTCGCATTGTATCAAGACCAAGAGGTGGATCGGCGATCTGTTTGGTCGGCGTGGCATAGACCGGCCCGATTCCGATATAGTCTGGCGAAAGTGAACATGCGGCCTCTGTCTGCGATGGATTGTGTGTCGAAATTCCGATGATCGCATCTGGCCCAAGCATGGCCCGCACTTCGGCGTAAGGCATGTCATCCTGACCAATGTGAACACCGTCGGCAGCGCAGTCGCGGGCAACCTCCGGCATATCGTTAACTATGAAAATCGTCGATGATCCCTCGGTGATCTTTCGCATTTTCTCGGCCATCTTCAGCACCGCAAAGGTCGTGGCATTTTTCATACGGAGTTGAACGAACTGTACCGATTGCTCAACCAGGACTTCGGTCACATATTCATAGCTGCGGATTGGATCGGTAAGAACTGAGTAGAGCCCGAATCCATCAGCAAACATTTTTTTATCTGGCACTGGATTTCCTTGCATTCATTACTGCCTCTGCGATTTCGAGATCGGCGGCGGTGGTCACTTTGAAATTCATCGGATCACCCCAGGCAAAGCCGACAGACTCGCCGAGCTTCTCGATAAGAGCCGCTTCGTCGGTCGGAGGTGTGGTCATTTCCGAAGCAAGTGCAAAACCGTTTTCGAGGATTGATTTTTTGAAAACCTGTGGAGTCCCGACACGGATTATTCTCGATCTGTCAAGCGTTTCGGTGCAGACATCGTTTTCGAAATGTCGCACGGTGTCAACCTCCGGCGTTGCTGTGATCACACATGGAAATTTATCAACACGTTCTATCAGAGCATCGACAACGGTCGCCGAAACAAATGGCCGAGCCGAGTCGTGGACCATAACAAGATCGCAGTCGGCAGAACATTTTTCGACACCGTTGCGAACCGACATCCATCGTTCGGCTCCGCCAGCAACAACTGTTACAAGTTTACACGATGCGAAAGGTGTCGCGAGCCTTGCCGTTTCATTTTCATAACCAGAAGGACAGACTACTATGATCTGATTGACATAAGGCAATACCGCAAGCGTCGCAAGCGACCAAGTGAAAAGCGGCTGTCCGGCGAGTTCCACAAAAGCTTTTGGCTGCGGTAAACCGAGCCTTGTGCCCATTCCACCGGCGACGAGAACAAGAGAAACTTTGGGTTTCACGGCTATCTCGATCAATGAACCGGATCGGCCTTCGTTCCGTCCCAGTTGCGGATGAGTTTACCGATGCGATCCCAGCGGATCTTCAGCGGCAATTCATACCACGGCACATCTGGGTCGAGCGAGAAATACAGAATGAATGCCTTGGCCTTGATGAAATTGCGATCGACATATCCCCAGTAGCGCCCGTCAAGCGAGTTGTCGCGGTTATCGCCCATCATGAAATAGCAGTCCTGCTCAACCTTGTAATCGGTGATCGGCTTTCCATCGACGAGGATCTTTTTCACAATCTGAACCCTGTGCCCCGAAAGGAAATCATTCACATACTTGAAGACCTCGGCGGTCTTGGTCCAGTCGGAATATCGGTTGTATTCGTCGGTCAACTGGCGAAACGAATAGTAGTTGTCGTTGCCGAGCTTGATCATCTGGATGTTGCTTGACAAAGTGGAATCGACATAGAGGTCATAAAGGATCGATATGTTTTTGTCGGGATGTTCCTGATGAATGAGTGTCTTTGCAAAAACGAATTCGCGGATCGGGAGATCGGCTATCTTTATAAGGTCGCCCTTCTTCGGAATCCGAAGTGCCGGATAGTCGGCCGTCCAGGGGCCGATCTCGGCATTGTAAATGAACTGGCCCTTCGGTGGCAGCTTGAAAACTTTATTGTCAACGGTCAGCGTTTTGCCGTGAACCTCAACCACCTGTCCGGGGCCTGCCACACAACGCTTGATGAAATCCTTGCCTTCGGAGCCGGGATCTTTTCCAGGATATTTGAAGATGATTACTTCGCCAGGCTTCGGGCTTGCGGCGGCGGGGAACTTTGTGTAGGTAATATCGAACGGGAGTACCGGTGCACCGTACCAGAACTTCAGCCCCAAAAGAAAATCACCAATGTGAAGACTCTGCTCCATCGAACCCGTAGGAATTGTGAATGCCTGAATCGCATACACAATAGCGACGAAAGCCATCGCCAGCGCCGAAGCCATTTCCTTGCCGAAGTTGAGCGCGCCGTCTTTTTCGGAACGCTTTGCCTTTGCCTGCTGATCAGTGCTCTGTGTTTTATCCGCCATTGATGTTCTCCATAAAAAATGATCGTGCGGAAAATATGTTCGGCGGCAGTTCGATGAAGAACGGTGCCGCATCGTTGCACGAACATATCTTCGGGCGAAGCGAAAGGAATGACGATGACTGCTGATCAGAATAGTGACGGAGAACAGACCGAGCACAAGCGCAGACTGCGCTATCGTGGGACACATCCACGAAGCTTTGTCGAGAAATACAAGGAGCTGAATGCCGACAAATACGCTGCTGATGTGGCACACATAATGTCGCGCGGTCAGACTCCTGCCGGAACGCATCGTCCGATCTGCGTCAAAGAAATCCTTGAGGTACTTAACCCAAAAGACGGCGAGACCGGACTCGATGCTACGCTGGGCTGGGGTGGACACACTCGCGAGCTCGCGATGAAGATCCTGCCGACAGGTCGGCTGTTCGCAATTGATGTCGATCCGATCGAACTTCCTAAAACAGAGGCGCGGCTTCGCGGCTTCGGATTGACAGATGCGAATCTGATTATCCGTCGGATCAACTTCGCTGGCATTTCGCAGATCGTAAACGAGGCTGGCACGCTGTTCGATTTCGTATTAGCTGACCTTGGAGTTTCGTCTATGCAGATCGATACTCCGTCGCGCGGTTTCACATACAAGGCCGATGGCCCGCTTGATCTGCGGCTTAATCCGAACAAGGGACTTTCGGCGGCGGCATTAATCCGCAAACTCTCTGCCGATGAACTCGCCGAGATCCTCGCCGATTACAGCGATGAACCGGAGTCCGTGCGAATTGCTTCGGCGATCGTGGCCAATGCATCATCAATTGACACAACGCGACAACTTGCGGCAGCAATTACCGATGCCGTTCCACGCATGGTCGATTCACAAAAACGAAAAACACTCCAGAGGGTTTTTCAGGCGCTTCGAATTGCGGTCAACGACGAGTTCGCCGTGCTCGAACAGTTTCTGACATTGCTTCCATATTGTGTAAAACCGCAGGCGAGAATTGCGATCCTCACCTTTCATTCTGGTGAAGACCGGCGCGTGAAGAAATCATTTCAAGAAGGATTCCGTAGTGGGATTTATTCCGACTGGTCAAGAGAGCCGATCCGTCCATCCGCTGAGGAACAGCGCGAGAATCCGAGATCGAGTTGCGCCAAATTGAGATGGGCGATCAAAGCCTGATCTCTCTTTTTGTCAAGCCTGATTACTTTGTTTGTGCGATCCTGAATCCTACACCTTCGTCGCTGAACAGACCCGCAGCATAGCTCCGTCTGACAGAACGCAAAAACGTGGTGTCAGTATAAAAGCATCCGCCGCGGAACATGTGGAACGATCCTCCAACAGGCCCGGTCGGATTCGTTTGTGCAGCACTGCCATATTTGCTGTACACATCGTTGGTCCATTCCCAGACATTGCCGCTCATATCGTACAAGCCGAATGCATTGGGCAGATCCGTCGCAACCGGATGTGTGGTGCTGTCGCTATTGTCGAGGAACCATGCATAAGAAGTTGCAATTGTCCCTGTATCGTTCTTCCAGAAATATGGAACGGTGTCTGCTCCGGCTTTGCATGCGAACTCCCATTCGGCTTCGGTCGGAAGGCGGTAACCCTTTTGTGTTATGTCACATTTCCATGAGGAGGTGTCGTAACATGTCGGCAATTTGTTCTTCACGGAAAGTTTGTTGCAGTAACGAACTGCATCTTTCCAGGAGACATTTTCGACTGGCGAGGTTGGATCCCAGTTCCTCACAGAAGGATTCGTATCCATCACCGACAGATATTCGCCTTGCGTGCATTCCGTGTTGCTGATATAGAAAGCACTCACGGTCACCTGATGAATCGAGTCTCCATAGTAGTTGGCTTTTTTGATTGTGTCGTGTACCGTCACATTATTTCCGGCAGTATCCTTCACGACAGTATCGATAACGACCGGATCTTTCAGTAACGTGGTGTCGATCGTGGTGTCTCGTACAGTTTTGTATGTCGTGTCTTTTTTGATGATGGTATCAATTACAGTTGTATCGGTTATAGTGGTGTCGTATTTCCACGTATAAAGATCAAGCAAAGTTCCGGCGCCCATTTCAAATGTTCCGCCGTTGATGAGCTTCATCGTACCGGGAGTCGCGGATGGATCAAGAGCAAACACGGCGGTGATGGTTCGGCTTCTGGTCATGGTCAATTGCAATGAATCGGGAGTGGCGCTTGTGTCTCCGCTCCAGCGCACGAAGTGAAATCCCTTTGCTGCGGTGACCGTCATGGCAACAATGCTGCTCTCTGCATATGAAAATGTAGCAGCCGTTGTCACGGAATCTTTTGCAATATGAACCGCTCCGCCTGAAGATAGTCCCAAGTGCAGAGTATAGGCAATCGACCTCGCGCTCTCCGAATTTGCCGAGTTGCTACAAGACGCGAGAATCATTCCGCATGTGATCGCACCGACGAACAATATCAGGTTTTTCATTTCCACTCCGTTGGTCTAAGGCACGGTCGTGCCGGTTCGCTAAAATACGTGTAAGATGGAAAGAGATGATATTGAAGTTTTTTTTGGAGACATTT
>CAIOZP010000164.1 GCA_903862805.1 uncultured Fibrobacterota bacterium | reverse complement strand
TGTCATTGTAAGGATTAAGAATTTCTACCCAGATGATAGGCTCGCATAAATCCTGATTCAAAACTGCGTTCAAAAAATTGATAAGCAGGTTGCGATTTTCAGCAGAACCAAGCAGCGCTTTGAAAACACAGTCAACCTTGGGGTCTATGCGGTGTTTCAACTGCCTGTTCCTCCGATAATCAGTAAAGAACTACATTTCAACAAACTGGTCAATGTTCCCCAAGCCGTGCTTTTAAGCGCTCTATTTCTTGCAATGCTACGACTTCCCTTTGCATAGCAGCCTCCTTTTCCTGCATGGCAGCGTCCTTTTCCTGGATAGCAGCCTCATTTCATGCATAGCAGCCTCCTTTTCATGCATGGCAGCTTCCTTTTCATGCATGGCAGCTTCCTTTTCCTGGATAGCCACCAGCTTTTGCTGCCGCTCCAGTTCCAGATTCTGTTCATACTCCCACAGGATTGTGCGCTGCTCTCTGAGAAAATTTAGCCGCGCCTGATAGGCGTGATAATTTTGTTCCTTTTCTGAAAACTTTTCCAAGGTACTCATTGCTTGCCTCATCTCTTTCGTGTTCATCCATTCCGGCAGTGTCTTATCGTCCAGTGATTCGCCATCTCTGAAAAACTTTAACCAGGTCTGTTTTTCATCTTCTATATCCTGATCATTGAATTTATTCAGTTCCAGCAGCAGAATTCCGCCATGCTCAACCAATATCTGACCGTTTTCATCTCTTAGTTTATATTCGTGCGCATAGTGATCATCAGTCTTAACTACATTCTCCCCCATCAACCATATCGAATAAGTCGCTTTCAATTTGTGATAGTCATGGCCGCTTTTGAGTTGCTGGCTATAAATATCTGCCCAATTGTAAATAATCCGCGCAGGCAAATTCCCGTACATTTGCATCTGAATTTCGACCTGATAAAGCCGGTCATGACTATCCCGTGCCTTGACATCAACCACGCTCAGCTTGTCATCGATAAATTCTTTGTCATTGTAAGGATTAAGAATTTCTACCCAGATGATAGGCTCGCATAAATCCTGATTCAAAACTGCGTTCAAAAAATTGATAAGCAGGTTGCGATTTTCCGCAGAACCAAGCAGCGCTTTGAAAACACAGTCAACCTTGGGGTCTATGCGGTGTTTCATCTGCCTGTTCCTCCGATAATCTGCAAACAACTACGCTCTACTGGTAGGTTCTATTTTAATTCCAATAAAAAACCAGAATTCAAACAATCTACCCGGACGGGGAAGTTCCGGGAAAATGTCTACTTTCAATCAAACAACCAGAAACAACTCAACAACCCTTATCCAAAAGAACCATGAACTACCGGGACAGCATATTCACCCTGCCCCGGCACTTCATGGTCCCGATCAAATGTGCTGGAAATCGGAATAACTTAGATTGGCCTTAACATAATTCATCAACCGAATCGTCCCCTCGGTGGTATGGCCATCACCATTGTACAGCGTAACCAAGGTATCGGCACCTGACTGCACCGCAGAGCAATACGAAGGCGCCGTACTTGAATCAAAGTGTGTCAGAGTTCCTACTGACCCTGCTGCAGGGCTATTACATTCGTTGATGACGATCTTGTCCGTTCCATGCACAAAGTCCGTGATGATGTCGTTACCGTTAGCCACATGCGCGAAACAAACATGTCGGCGCCCGCCCCTCCGCTCAGATAATCGTTGCCTGCACCGCCATATAGCAAATTGCGACCAATGCCGCCAATCAGCAGATCGTCACTATTCATTCGGCGTCTACACCTGCACATCAGTCAGGCAGTATTCGCAGCTTACCTAAACGCCAGCATTCCTACCTTTCAAAAGTGGGAAAACAGAGAAAAAACCTCATGGAGCTGCGGCACGATTGCTTTCAGTGATTGAACGTAAGGGTCTGGTAGTCCTGGCTTGAACACCCTGAAAGGCATAGCGTACTATATTTCCGTTTCGTGAGCTTGCCCCCTGTTGGCCAGCAAAACAGCCATTACGAACGGATCGAAGCATCCTGGTGCCTGTAAATATCAAGGCCCTTTAAATCCCGCATTTTGCTTGGCGGAATTTTCTGGGGTTTGGGCTTACACCCCAAATTCCTGGCCTATCCCATTAATTGCCTTACCCATCGCCGTGCCTAAAGGCCAACCTTTGCCTTGAACTCGGGAGCTTGAACTATCCTCTGCTCCGATTCGCTTCTTTGCTTTTATCCTTTTTAACAGCGCGCATCTTAAACGAATACCATAATGACCATGTCCACTACCCCCTGCCAAAGCTGAATTTAACGTCCAACGGATAAGGTTAGGTCGTGGTTCGCTACGCTCTCACGACCTAACCTTATCCGTTATAAATTTCTTTTCTCGCACGCCGATCGGTTGCGCGAATTTCTTGAAGTATTCGCTCCTCCCAATGCGCTCCGGCGTAAAGAATTCGGCGCCTGTGATCCATTCGCCGTGAACAGCTCGGCATTACAGGAGGTCTGAATCAATGGTCGCTGAAGACATCTGCCAGGGTGTGTTCATCGAGCATACGTTCTGCCCAAATCTCCAATTGATCAGCAGTGGCGGTTTTCAGACGGGTACGGGTGTCTTCAGTGACGGGACCAAAGCGCTTAACGATCAGACGTTCAAGTAGCGTTGATTCGCCTTCAAGCTTTCCTTCAAGCTTTCCTTCAAGCTTTCCTTCAAGTTTTCCTTTTAGTTCGCCTTTGAGTTCGCCTTCCTGTTGTCCTTCAGCATATACATCTTGATAGAACCGGGTTTGTTTCAGGCTGATGTCGTTATATCCTAGCATTTTCTGTATCTCCTCGCGGCTGAGTGTGGGAAATTTATAAACCAGTATGGTCTCGATCATTTCCAGAGTCTCGACTTTATTATCTATTAACAGCGTGCCTTTTTCAATCGCTTCAATCAGCGACCTGGCTGACTTTGGCGCTTGTTTGCTGTCCTCGACGATTAATTGTATCAAACGCATCCGCGCATTCTGGTTCGGTTGGTTTGCCATATCTTCCAGATAAAGCCTATGCACCTGCGGGCATTGCAAGAGTGCAGAGTAATGCCATTCGCCGCTTGATTCCATGTTCCGTGACGGATAGATGACGACCGCATGCCATTTATTGTCAGGTTGATTCTGGTGTAGATAGAGGAAAATTTCGCAAAAGAACCGGCTATAAAAAGCAGGATCAAGCTGGAACTGAACTTCAACGAATACCAGCGGCAACTTTGCATCACCCGAAGGCGGCGTCAACACGCCATCCAACCGAAATGAGGTCTGCTTGATTTCTTCGGAGCGGAACTGGTAATTTTTCGCGCGTCCCAATCCAGCCAACTCCAGCACCAACTGGGGAGTTTGCTGAAAAAGTTTGTAAAAAAGGCTATCTGTTTTCATACGGACAATAGTTCATGGCTATTCCTCGTTGATAAGAATTTCAATATCAGCAATCTGAGTAAATTCAAACCGCCTGCACCATCTTCAGCTTCATGCAGAATATAACCTGCAGATAGAGCAGCTTCGGTCGAAACCTCTCCATTGGCGCGTGGCGAGGGAGCGAACAAATCATCGACATTCCTTGCCGCGTTCCACTGCGGCAATCCATTGTAGAGCACCAGCGGCAATATCGGCGGCAATTTATCATCCGCAAGATCGCCCCGTTTGACCAAATCCTGCGCCAACAGCCCCACATAGACCAGCATCCGTAACGCCATCCATGGATCAGGTTCGCTCTGAAATTCCAGCACCAGATACACCCACAGCCAGCGGTCATTCAGTCGCACCCGCCAGACGATATCGTCATGCCGCTGCTTCAGTGTTTCGCTCACATAACTGGCGTTGATGCGCTCCAGCGTAGCGAAGTCGGCGCCTGCGATCCATTCGCCGGGAACATAGCCGATCAAAAGATCGCGCACCATTTCCGGGTGCGCGAATAGCAGCTTGTATCCTGTGTCGTGATCGTCGCTCATGGATGAATTTAGTTGCTTCTCCATAATAGTTAACCGCACAATTCAAACAAATAATCAGCGCCTGATTGTTACACCAATTCATTAGAATGCATCTATGGCCAACAGGCAATCTCAATGAATTTTCTTTAAAATCCAATCAGTTTACCGAAAACAACTCGACGATCCTTCTCCAAAAAAATCCATCACCTACCGGGACAGTCTATCCGCCCTGCCCCGGCATTTCATTGTCCCGATCAAATGTGCTTGAAGTCCGTATATTCCAAATTGGCTTTCAAGAAGTTCATCAACCGTACTGTCCCCTCGGCATGTCCCGATCCATCCAACAGCGAAATCACTGTATCGGCGCCGGACTGTACCGCAGTGTAATACAAATCAGCTGCTGCCTGATCTGCAAAAGCTACCGCATTGACAACCGGTCCCGCTACCGGGCTTCCGCTCTCATTGATAACAATCTTGTCAGTTCCATTCTGGAAGCCCGTAACCGTGTCACTACCGTTACCCAGGTGCGCAAAATAAACAAACAGGTTGCTGCCATTCCCGCCACTCAGGAAATCATTGCCAGCGCCGCCAATCAGCGTATCGTTACCTGCACCGCCATACAGCACATCTTTGCCTGTTCCGCCGATCAGCAGGTCATTACCGTTCAAACCATACAAGGTATCGCCGCCCGAACCCGCAATCAACTGATCGCAGGGCGTCGTAGAATTTCCGCCTGAGAGCGTCATATGCGTCGAAGACATATTCGACTTCAGCATCGATTCGTCGTCAAAAACGATCTGCGTTCCATCCAGCGAAGCAGCAAAGCCTGTCAGATCGATGATATGCACATTATTAAAATCACCGGACTAATATACTGCTGACAGGTCATTGCCGATCCAATTGACATAGGATGCGGGAATTGGCATTGCGATCAATGCTCCAGAAATACCTCATCCAGCGATTTCGCGTCCAATACACGGTCACCCC
>CAIOZP010000163.1 GCA_903862805.1 uncultured Fibrobacterota bacterium | reverse complement strand
GATTCGTATATGTCAAGTAAAAACTCGCATCGCTTCCATCTCACAATCCGCCCAAGATAAAGTAGTGAGATATCGTCATACTTTCTCGTTTTGTCAATTACCGACGGGATTTTCACGCCGTTGTAAATCGTGTCTACCCGATTTTGAATTGACACCGGAAGTGCCGATCGGACGGCTTGCGAAACTGCAATAATCCTTGCTGTTTTAGGAATCATCAGACCATAAAGTTTTTGCGGAAACGAGTTCGGCCTGAAAATCTCTCTGATATGAAACACCGGCTTTACGTTTGTATTGATCCTCGAAAGTACGGCAAGAGCAACATGCGACTTCGGCACATTTGCATGAATGATGTCTGGTCTGATTCTGGCAATGACGCGAATCAGTCGTAACAGATAGATAATGAATCCGAGCGCAAAAGGAACAAGCGAAAATGCCCCGAAAATTCTCTTGTCGCGGATCATTGTCTGTCGTGTCTTTGAACAAGGAACGATGAGGCACTTCGCGCCGAGCGCCGCAGCCTTTTCGGTAAGCCAGCCGGTCTCGGTTGTGATTAGTGTGCAGTCAAATCGTGAAACGGCTTCGGATAGAATTGACAAGAGAGAATGCTCCGCACCACCCGGATGGTCCGCCCAGTGGTTCAGGAAAACGGCAACAGGCCTGTGTTCAGCGGACATAGTTATTCTCCGCGTGGATTCGTCCGCGAGTTGCAATGGATTCGCGATAGTCGTGATCCGCTTTCAGCCGGATAATAGCATCTGTCAATTGAGCGATATTTCCGGGTTCGACAAGGATTCCGCATTCTCCATTGTCAAGTACCCCGGGAATTCCTCCGCATCGGGAGGCGATCACCGGAATTCCGCGGGCCATTGCCTCGATCAGAACAATGCCGAATCCTTCGACGCCATCGGATCGTTCGAGAGATGGCAGGATCAGGCAGTCTGTTTGCGAATAGATTCTCTCCAGCTCGCATTTGTCAAGAGATCCGGTAAAAGAGATTTGGTTTGAAGGCATCGATCCGGTAAGTGCTTCAAGTTCTTTGCGACATGGGCCGTTGCCGACAATTGTCAGGGAAAGTTTTGTATCATTAAGAGATGCGACAGCACGAATCAGCACATCAATTCCTTTGTGTGGAACCAGTCGCGCAACAGCAAGTATCCGGAACGATTGGTCATCAGGTCTTTTTCTTTGTATCAGTTGAGGGCGATCAATTTTGGGCGGCGCAAAAATGACTTCCCGAGTCACTCCACCGCGTTCAAGAAGCGTTCTGGTATATCGGCTGACAGCACGGACACTGGTCGCATCTGTCAACACTTTTCTCAGAATGGCTCCTCTAAGGCTTGCGCCTGGCAAAGCAAGAAGCTCGCCGCCATGGGTGCAGACCGAGTAATCAATTCTACGGATTTTATTTGTCAGCCACAACGGAATTGCCGCATAAACATTGGCCGCAATGAACTCTGTCGTAGTTCTGTCAAACAGTGTATCGAAAAAAATTGACAGGAGTGGAAGCTTCTGGTGAATCAGACGAAGAATATTCCCCTGGCGCTTTACAGAAACTGGTTTGAGACTTGCATCTGTCAAATCATCAATCGCACATCCGGCAGCGACAACTACATCTCCATCGGAAAGTTCGTGTCGCGCGATGTCAAGCACGTAGCTTTGAATGCCGCCCTTTTGCGGAGGAAAATCAAGGGTGCAGAGCTTCTTCAAGCTGGTTTTTCCATTTCTCGTTTGTCAAGCCACCACTGTGTGAGGATGCCATTGAAAAACCAGAAATAAAAGTCGCCGGGGAAGTAGTGAATGTGGGTTCCGGTTATGTTCATTACTGCCAAAGCCGCGTTGAGCGCGAACATGGCTCGTGCAAGTCGGCGACTCTCTTCGTCTGCAGCACTATCGGAAAAAACAAGGCTGCGATGGAGAAATAAAAGTGTTAGCCATGCAATGAAAATCAGCCCCGGGTATCCAAATTCGGCGAGATACGTTATGTAGAGCGAGTCGGCCGAGAGTGTACCGGTACCTCGACCAAGAATGAAATTTATTGGCTCGAAGGAATATGAAATAAGGTTGGTCCAGAGCATCATGCGATATTGAAACGAATGTTCGCCGAGCGGGTTGTAAATTGCCGAGGCGCGGTCGGTAACGAACATGTTGAAGTATCTGCTGCCAGGCATGGCGTGTGTGAGCGCAGCCATCGGATCGGCCGTTCCCGAATTCGCCACTTCCTGCATAGCCTGGAATATCAAAACGAGTATTACCATTCCTACGATAGAGGCAATGCGACCGGCCGGGTTTTTGACAAATGCGAGAAGCATCCAGCTTGCCATCACAACTGCCACACCGATCCAGTTGCTTCGTACCGATGTAACCAGAAGCGCATAGAGAAAAATCGGCAGAAGCAGGTACAGGATTTTCAACTTGACATCACGCGAAGCAACGTAAAGAACTGCGATCGACGCAACAACCATGAGGTCGGCGAGTGCTACTGGTGCCTGAAGGAACGAGAATGGCCGGGGCGTTCCGTTGACCATGAGTGTGGTAAATTCAATGGACGAGAACCAGATTTTTTCTGCATCGGAATATCCAATCAGCATCTGGACAAAGGCATAAGCCGCAGCGGCAACACCGAGCAGAATCGTGATCGTCCATATACGGCGATGAATATCGCTGCGATCGGCGAAGATCATCCCGACAATGAACAGCAAGGCCGGCGGGCCATAGTACTTGAATTCGGCAAGAGCGCGTGATGCAGGATTAATGCAGAAGACAAAACTTCGAACGAAGACGTAAAGCACATAGGCAATGATGATGTATTGATACGGGGTCATTTTGCTCCAGCGTTGTCCGGCCGCACGGAAAAGTCCGATAAGCGTGAACAGCAGAACAATGTCGCCGAGCGCTATTAACGGATCGACACCTGGCCGCGAATAAACAAGGTAGTACATTCGTCGGAGCCACGGCGTGAATGTCTCAAGCACCGGAATCATAAATAGCCCAACCACCGGCCAGCGCATCAGCGGGTAGAACAATGCGGCGGCGGTCATCATCACGAGTCCGATCTGCGGCGGAATGTGCACCATGTTCCATGCAATGAACAAGCCGATCAGCGGCCCCGCTACGTACAATGCAATTTTGCGAAAGGTGTCCATCAGCATTCCATCGCTTTCACATATTCCGATTCGTAAAGCTTCGCGATGCGGATGGAATCATATTGCACGACATCGGTCAATGCCGCAGCCGAAAGTTTTGCGGCGAGGTCTTTGTTCGTCAATATTGACAGAAGGGAATCGGCTATCTTGTCATCGCGCGAAATCAACCCGTTGACAGAATCGGAAATTATTCCTGTCGCGCCTGCATTGCGTGAAGATACCACCGGTGTTCCGCTGACCATTGCCTCGATGATCGGCACGCCGAAACCTTCGTACGACGAGGCGGAGCAATAGACCCATGCCTTTGCGAACTCATCATTCAGCTCGTCTTCCGATGGACGGTTGAGCCACATCACGTTTCGACCTCCGGCTTTTTGCGGGCCGATGACGGTCAGCGTGCAGTCGGGAATTGCCGGAAGGATTTTTTTTGCAAAGATGCGAAGCATGAACCGTCCGCGCTTACGGCTGTCGAGATCGCCGATGAACAGGATTGACGGATGCGAACTTTTCGTCATTGCCGATTTGCATCTGTCAAGCGGAATGGCACAGGGAATGACTGCCGCAATCTTCGGGAGGATCTTCGTAGGCGAGACACTCACACACCGGTCGGCCTTGAACGCAGAAATAATTTCGAAGAGATAGAAAAGCGCTTGACGGAAAAAACGCACAGGATTTTTTGAATGAAGCGCCTCGTGAAATGCTGATCCGTGGAACGTGCGGATCTTCTTTCCGGCAGTTTTCCCGACAAGATAATCGTCGCCGTGGAAATGAAGGATGTCAGCATCTGATGTCTTTGCGTATTGACGAAATGCGAATGCCGGATCGAACAGCGCCGATGCCTTCCCTGTGCCCTTGCGACCGAGCTGAACATGCCGGTACAGTGCGTTGTTCGATGCCTCGTCGAAGGAGACCATCGTAACCTCGTGCCCGCAACGGGCAAGGGCAGCGGCGATCCTATCGGCCTGAATCGACACGCCGTTGGGATGCTCTGTGGGAAGTTCCTTGCTGAACATTGCGATCTTCATCTTCATACCAAAAGAATTTTGCGGAAGCGGATACTGCCCGCCACAAGCGCGGCCCAAAGCACAAAAGGCGAAACAAAAAATGACAGGATATCGGGCAAAAGCGTAGCGACCGTATTTGCCGCTGCCGCACGCCGGAGCGCGAATGCGGCTGAAAGGATCAGTGGCAGAATCAGCATCTGTAATGGCGCATGAAAAAGCAGCAGCGACGCGACATGCGCGACGCCAATCGCAGCAATTGCCGGTGTCACGGGTGTTCCGATATGCTCGCGATAACGGATCGGATGCTTGCGAAAGAGCAGAGGGTCAAAGCGACGGCGCCAACAGTTCTTAAGCAGATCGAATGGTTCATCGTGCCGGAAGCGGTGCATCACGCGCAGATATTTTGAATAGCCGATCGAGTAGCCTTTGTCAAGCAGAGTGAATGCAAGATCGACATCTTCGCGCTGGAACTCGAAGCGCTCGTCGAACATCCCCACAACCATCAGCGCGTCACGGCGATAGAAAATATTGTTCGTTCGATAGGCCGGTTTTTCAAGGCGGATCGCATCCAGTACCGCGCCCGAAGCACCGCGTTCGACATGCGTGGAACCTTCGACACCAGCGGCCTCCGGATTCGCATCCATCCAGGCGATTGCATCGGCGATCCAGTTCTTGTGTGGAATGCAGTCGTCATCAATAAATGCACAGACCGGTGCACTTGCTGCCTCTATTCCGATATTTCGTTTTGCGGCGATTGACAAGAGAGAAGTTTCGATAAACTTGACAGACGGAAATTCTTTTCCCATTTCGAAAACGGGGTAATCACTCACAAGAATTATCTCGGTCGGTATTGTTGTTTTATCGACTGCAAGAAGTGCGTTGAGCAGTTCCGGCGCCATCTGCGGCCGGTGTGATGCGATAACCACGCAACAGCTGATATCTACGCCTTGCGGCACAGAAGCTCCTCAAGCGATGCCGATACGATTTTCCAGTCGTACTCTGCTGCAACCTCAGCGGCACGCTCACGAATCGAGTCGAGATCGCTCCGCTTTTTTATGACCGATAGAATCGTATTCGCATCGTCGGCAGCATTGAGCGCGCCGATATGGAAGCCCGATTCGCCATCCTTGACTATCTCGGCAACCGATGGAATCGGTGCAGCAAAAACAACGAGTCCATTCGACATCGCCTCAAGCAAAGTGAAAGGATGCCCACCTTCGTATCGTGAAGAAAAAATCAGGTACGGGCATTCGCAATACCATTGATCTATGTCGGAAAAAGAAACCTCCGGCAGATTGATTACACCATCCGGCTTGGCAATTCCAAAGACCGCGCCGAATGCCTCGTCGTCAACTCCGGTACCGGCGCAGATCATTTTCGCCTCCGGCATTTTTTCTTTCAGCAATTCGAACACGTGAAGCGAATGCCGAATATTTTTTTTCCACGAAGAGTTGCCGACCGCAAGGAACGTGAACGGACGCGAAGCGTTTTCGACCCAGTGAGCCGAGGGTTTCGGATATGTTCCGTTTGGCAGATAGACAATTTTGTTTGCGTGCTTTGGAAATTTCTTTTTGAGTCGTTGCGTTTCGTAAAGAGTTCCGTTGATCACGAGATGAACACTTTTCAGCGCCTGTCGCAGAAGCGGGAACCGAATCGCAAGCCCTTTCACAGACGTCGGATTATTCACGACAGATCGCGGCATCTTTTTTTCGATGTCGAATGCAAATTCCTCCCAACCGTGACTGTGCAGAGCGATGCGCGTATTCAGGCCGAAGAGCCGTGAAAGCATTGCACATGCAAGGCCGTCTGTTGATCGGGCGATAATCCAGTCAGGGCGATTGAACACCGCAAGCATCATGCGCAGTCCGAGCTGAAGCGAAAATCCTATGTAGTTTCCGCGGCCGGTTTTCTGTCGTGTGATGATCTTAACGACATGCCCACGCTTCTTCAACGCGACCGAAGTTTCCTTCAGCGATCTCATTACGCCGCCGATCGAGTCAGCCGATATGTCGGCCGCAATCCAGATTCTCATATTGTCAACTACCTCTTCTTTGTCTCAGATCATTCCAGTCGCCGAGTTTCGGCTTTAAAACCGAAACAAGCTTCTCTAACGATTCGCATCCGTCAAGAACCTCGTCGTGCATGTGCAAAGAAATGCACAGTGGGAATCTTTCTGATTCCAAAAGCCGAAGACACGTTTCGGCCTTTATATCTGAGGCTTTGCCATACAAGGGATGCGCCGCAGGAAAATATACTCCTCCCCCTTTGACGACCACTGGGCGGGCAAGCAGATTTGTAAACCGCGCAGTTTCCGGGCCTCCGCATATTACGTCGAATGTTTGCGACAGGTGGAAAATCTGGTCGCGGTCGATGCCGTTGAACGGCGGAACAAATGCTACCGGCAAAAATCCCAGCGATGATTTTATGCGCCCGAACCATGCATCCATTTCCGGATATGACATCTGCATAATTTCGCTCTCGAACGGGCCGAATTTTCCTTCGTGCCTGAAGCCGTGCAGCGCAAGCATGCCACCCGCTTCGGAAATCCTGCCTGCAATTTCGCGCGCAAGTGCCGGATTACACAGGTCACTTCCTTTGACCGCCGCGAGCCACGG
>CAIOZP010000162.1 GCA_903862805.1 uncultured Fibrobacterota bacterium | reverse complement strand
ATGAAGCAGGTCGGCAACGTCGAGATTCCGCAAGAGGCTTTCCTCGCGGTTCTCTCTCGCGACTAAGGCGCCATGCTCAGTCATCCCATCGATGCCAGAACGCTTGCCTATCATGTGGTAAAACGCCTTGTTTTTGCCGTCGGACTTGCCCTTTTTGTCAAGTACCTGATTCTCGATCTGTCAATTGTTAAAGGCCGTCAGATGTCGCCGCTAATGCAACCCGGCGACCGCGTGACCTACACCAAGCTTTCATTTCTGCCGATGATCCGCGACCTTGCTCCGCGTAAATACGGACTGCCAGTGATCCTGCATATTCCAACTCACAGCGGCGAGCTGGGTTGCCTTCGCGTTTCGGGTTTGCCTGGCGATACGGTCAGCATTTCAGACGGATCACTTTACGCAAAGAACCAACGCATCGGAACCTACACAATCGGAAGCGGCGACAGTGGCACCGATGTTCTGCCAGCCGACTATTCGCCACGCGACAACATGGCCGCATTCCGTGTTCCGGAGCCCGGCGACAGCCTTTTATTAGACAACATTTCGGTGCGAGATTTTATTTATGTATATGCGATGATCGTTCAGGAAAACCGTGCCGGTCTTTACAAGCTACAACCGCTTCTCACGATCAACGACTCGCTCAAAAACGACTACCTCATAAGCGACTTCTACGCCTACGCCGGAAAGTTCTGCGACATCCCCGACAGCTTCTACACCAACTGGTTTTTCTGGGACAGACTTCAGCTTTACATCGCGAAAAAAGCCGACACTTCCACCGTCAATATTTCGTTTTTGCTCAAGCGCGACGGCACGGTGGTCAATTCTTATTCTGTCAAGCACCGTTTCTATTTCATGACCGCCCAGGACTGGGCCGAAGGACTTGACTCGCGCTATTTCGGACCCGTCTCAGAAGATCTCTTCGTGGGAAGACCGAGGCTGGTTCTGTGGTCAATGGATCCGGCGGAAAACGGGTTCGGGGCGTTGAGGTGGCGCAGGTTGTTCCGATTCATCTGAAGGTGCCAATGATCAAAACCGCATCTCTCAAAACATGGATTCTCTTTTTGATAATGTGCTCAGTTTTGTCGGCACAAATTGTTGAGCCACCAGATAGCCTGACAATCCGATTGATGCAGTATGATTCTCTCCGTATCAAGATTTCAAAAACAAATTCATGGAAAGAGCCACCATTTGGATTGGCCGGTTTTTCGTTACATTCGGAGGATGCGGCAAGAGAGGCCGGACGAATTTCTCCAAAAGCCGAAAAGCTTTTTTTGCAAAGTCAGCGAAACGATCGACAGGTTTTTGAAGGCTTGCTTTCGATGCTTGGACTATTGGTGGCAACACCGGTTTATCTTGGCATTGCGTCTCAAACAAAAGTCCATCCTGCGCCTGCGATTGCCCTGCCGGTCATAGCTTATGCAACCGGCATTTTTGCGATAACAAGATCTTATGCCTCAATCAGACGGCGTAAGGAAGCTTGCCGGATTTATGAAGCAGACCTCAGGAATTCATTGCATATAACAGACTCAACGACAAGTTTGACTGCTTCATCAGGCTATCAGAGGTATTTGAAAAATTCGATTCGCGTTTCCGTGACAGAGCAGAATGGCGGGCCCTTGGCATCGCAGATGGTTTGCAATGGCACGCTTATTCCGACTTACAGTCGTAAGATTCCAGAATTGTCTTACGGTGAACTTGCATCAGCTTTCGGAAAATATTCCGATTTAGCACGGAAACTTGTAGTTGCATCGAGGGAATGCTCCCGGCATGTTCAGTCAGTAAGGTTGATTTCCGGAATTGCACTTGCTGGCGGGTTGTGTGGACTTTTTGCTACCTGCTTTGGTGCCATAATGGATGCCGCCGTGGAGGATGATGCAAGAAACGTTCTGCCGCTGTTTTTGATTTCAGGAACAGCAACCATTGCTGGCGGAACCGGTTGTTTTATTACTGGATCAATTCGCCAAAGGCGTTCTGCCGAAGCTCTGAACGCCGCCTATATTCAATACGACAAAGATCTCCGCGCCCGCTTCAACATTGGGATCACCGCCCCGATACCATCTCCGTAGATCCGCAATAATCTGTATAGATGATTTTTGCTTCGCAATTCGTTGCGCTTATATACAAACGTACTATCGAATAACCTGAGGTGAAATCAGTTCACCACACCGAACGTCATCTTAACAACATCACTTGCCAGTACATCTTCCGGCTTTCCATCAGCCAAAACCGACTTGTTAAGAAACAGCATTCTGTCGGCGTGTTTGGCGGCGACGGCGCAATCGTGGGAAACGAGAAGAATAGCCATGTGATACCGGCGGCGTAAATCGGAAACCATGCGGTAGAAAAGATCAATTCCCGAAGGATCAACGCCCGAGACCGGTTCGTCGAGCAGGAGCAGATCTGGCGGCGGCGACAGCGCGAGCGCCAGCAGAACCCGTTGCAGTTGTCCGCCCGAAAGCGTTCCGAGGCGCGAGCGCAGCAAGTTTTCTGCCTCGACCTGTTTCAGGGCATCGAAAGCAATTTCCCTTGCTCGACGCGAATGACCAAGCCACAGCGGCCGACGTGAAAGTGATGCTGAAAAAAGATCGAGCACCGATACCGGAGATGTTGTATCGAAGTCGAGTTTCTGGGGAACATACCCGATCACGAGATCGTGCGGCTCCTTCTGATGACGAAGCTCGTTTACGATTTTTCCGCTGTGCGAGACCTCGCCAAGAATCGCGCGGAAAAGTGTGGTTTTACCTGCGCCGTTCGGACCAATTACCGCAGTCAGTTCGCCACAGTGAATATGCAACGAAATGTCTTTCAGCACTTCGTTTCGCCCGAAAGAAACGCCGAGATTTTCAAGACGTGTGCAGCAGACTCCGCAAAGGTCGTTATTGTCGGCGGTCATTTCAATGCCTCTTCAAGAACGGCCAGATTCGCGCCCATGATTTTTATGTAGGCGTCGGGAGAATCCGGGCCGGTAACCGCCGGATCAAGGCGGTAGATTTTTAAGCCGGTTTCGCGGGCGATGGTTTCGGCGGCTTTGGCCGGATACTGCGGTTCGGCGAAAAGTCCTCTTACATGCTGCGATTTGATTGTGCGGATGGTTTGAGCAAGATCACCGGCGGATGGTTCGGAACCGGGTTCGCGTTCGATCACTGCGACAATGTTTAGCCCGAATTCCTTCGCAAAATATGGAAAGGCTTCGTGAAACGTGATAATGTCGCGAGAGGAAATCTTAGACAATCCGTCGCGCATTCTCTTTTGCAAAGCAACGAGCTTAGCAATGTAGGCATCGGCGTTCGATTTGTATCTCGCGGCGTTTGCCGGATCAATCGCAGAAAGTCCGTTCGCAATATTCTGCACTTCACCAATCGCGCCGGATACCGACACCCACACATGTGGATTATCGCTACCCGAACCTTTTATCAGCGGAAGATTCCCGCTTGAGTTGATGATCTTCAGCGAGCGATTCTGCATTAATGCCTTGTCCAAAAAAGACTCCATTCCGCCGCCGTTTGCAACAAGCACCCATGCGCCTGAGATCTGCTTCATATCCTTGGGAGTGAGCTGATAATCATGCAGACAACCGGTTTGCGGGCCGGTCATGTTCACGACCTTCACGTTCGGTACGCCCTGCGCCACATTCAGAGCCATGACGTACATCGGATAAAACGATGCCATCAGAATGCGTTCACCGGTCGCAGCGGATTGACCGGAAGACATTCCGGTGGTACAGGCAATTGCTATGAACAAAAGGGAAACCAGATTTTTCATGAGTGAAAGATATATGACGCTGGCATAACGATTCCAAGATTCCCTTTTGTCAAGGCTTCAGCGTGAATGGCCGAGGTGTCAGCATTACGAAAGCCCCATGATCTATTTTGTGCGGGTGGATCCTGACCCGGAGGATTGTGTGGAGAATGTGGTAAAACTCGTGTGGGCGGTGAACCTTTTTTTCTTCGCACTGGTGCTGATCTTCGTATGGAGCAAGATGCTCGCGATCGGCAACCGCATTTCGTCAATCGGCAAACAGCTTTCAGAGATTGACGAAATGACAGGAAAAACCGAAACTTCCGGAAGTGATTCGCAGCAAAACGCCTGAAACGGCGGCTCTTTGAAATATCCATAGAAGAACATCCACGGCAGTAGGCTTATCCGCGAAAATTCGTCGATACGCCGGCTTATGCATCCAAGATATAACAGCATTGAACAAGCCTCCGTGTTGCTTTCCTGAATGCCGCAAACCAACGGTCGCATTTCAGATGACCGCGCGTATCTGGCCCGAAGAGACTGCCAGACGCACGGAACAGTCGCATCTGTAAATTTGCAGATGCATATCGTGCTGACGGGGCAAAGATCCCCGCAGCTTTAACATTCATGGAGATACGAATTTATGAATTCGCCAGAAGTAGGACTTCTTTACGTCATCATTGCAATCGGGATTATCGCATTAGTCCTGAACTTTATGTTTCAGATCATCATCCTGCGTCGTATTTCGCAGGTAGAACATCTGATCGAAAAAGGTCCGGCAAAACGCAGCCCGCAGAGCGATCGTCCCGCAGTTGCGCCACAAAAACCGCAGCCACAGGGAAATCGCCCGTTACCGCAGAACCAGAATCAGCCGCGTCGCCAAGGAGAGACACGTCCTCCGCAGCGTCCGGCACAGCCTCAGGTGGCACCGGTTGATCGTTCGCTTCGCGACATCAATCTCAGCCTTAAAAATGCAGGTGAAGGTGAGCCTCGCCGCGAAGGTGGACGCCCTCAGGGTGAACCCCGTCGTGATGGTGGACGTCCTCCGCAGGGACCTCGTCGCGAAGGCGGTCCTCGTCCTCCTCAAGGTGGAGAGCGTGCAGATCGTGGAGAACGCCGCGAACCGCGTGAGCCTCAGGGTGAACGCCGTGAGCCTCGCGAACCCCGCCCGCAGATCCAGCAATCAGCTCCGGCTCCTCAGCCGGTTCAGCAGACAACGCCGTCCGTAGAGCAGATCGCTCCGCAGGTAGCAGCACCGGTTGTTTCGACCCCTGTATCACAGGATGTTGATAATGGTGACTTCGGCCGCGGCAGACCAATCCGCCGCCGCCCGCTTGAGAATGGTGAAACTCAGATCGAGACTTCACAGGATCAGGCAGCCGCTCCGGCTCCGGTTGTCGAGCCGACGGATGTGGTATTCGGCCGCAGATAATTCTTGCGACTTGATATTGAAAGGGCCGGAAGACGAAAGTTTTCCGGCCCTTTTTTGCATCTGCGCCCAAAACAGAAACGGCCGCCGGAAAATTT
>CAIOZP010000161.1 GCA_903862805.1 uncultured Fibrobacterota bacterium | reverse complement strand
TGAGTTTGATCATCATCACCTGTGCAACAATCGCAGCCACAAAAACCGTAAGTAAAATCATCCTGACCGAGAATGACATGTCGGGTAGCAGAAACAACACGATGCCGCAAGCGAATAGAACCAACGCGACAGCGACTGTCGGCAGAAGCAGCTTTGGGCGCACACCGAAATTTTTCAGAATGCCCATGGATAATCCTCCTTGGGAAAACTTTTCATATTACAAATTCTTGCAGACAACAATTTATCACTCCACTGTAATTGCGCTCAAACGGGAATTCGCGTACAGCTCTGTCAGAAGCTCTACGACGCCTATCACCGAAAGAAGTGGTTCGCCACGGATGACGCCTGTGAACAGTTTTGATCGGCATTCATCGAGATGAGTTGGCGGCGGTTCGATTTCATTGTCCTGCGCCTTGACGACATCGCCGATGCGATCAACCAGAAATCCTATCGGCTTGTCGGCGAGACTTTCAGCACGAATTGTATCGACCCTGCTTCGCACTCTGACAAATTCCTGCGAAGTCTTTAGGATGATCACATGCGATTCAGGGCTGATCGTTCGCGCTTCCATGCCGAGCAGAACCGCGAGATCGGCAACGAGAATCACCTGCCCGCGAATATTCACAAGGCCGCAAATCTCACCACGCGAACGCGGAACCGGAATAATGTTGGTGTCGGGATTCACTTCACGAACGAGGAGAATATCGATGCCGAAAAGCTGCTCGCCAAGATAGAACGAAACAAGTTGCTTCACTTTTTGACTCCTTCGCTTTGGCGGCAGAGATCGCCAAGCGCATCGACAAGATTTTCACGATTAAGTTTTGACACGAATCTGTTAAACCCGGCCGAACTTGCAAGAACACTTGCCGACTGTTCCGATACTGCGGAGACCGCCAGAAGTGGCACGTCTTTGAATCTTTCTTGTTCACGGATCCAGCGGGCGAGTTCGTATCCATTCATGACCGGCATATCTATATCGGAGACTATGAAATCGACGGTTTGCTTCTCAAGAATTTCCACAGCTTCTCGGCCGTTGGCACACAGAAGAACCTCGACGCCCATTCCTTTTATATACGATGCGATCAGCGACTGATAGAACGTGGTGTCATCAGCGACCAAGGCCACACGATGACGTTCTTCTCCGATTGGCGCAAACCAGCCGGGTTCGATTATCTCGACGAGTCCGACCACATCGATGAACAGCGTGATAAGACCGCCGACAAGTGACGAACCGATTATTCCAGGCTTGCGGATCGTTTCTATATCGATGGTCGAATTCACTTCAAGCGCATCGTGAATGTTCGCGGCAAGAATGCAGATACGCCGACGGCTTCGCGGAATGATCGCATACATATCCTGCCCGTACTCGAAGCCGAGTTCGGGAATCGCCTTCTCCATTCGCACCACCGGAATGATTTCGCCGCGAAGGCTCAGGTACTCGCGACCGCCGGAGATTTGGATGTTGGCCTGCGTGATACGGTCAACACGTGTCGTGAGGAAAAGCGGCACGGCAAACCGTTCTGGGCCACCGGCATCGAAAATCAAAACTGCGTGGCTGTCCTTGCGCGCCGACGAAGTGCGCCCCGCAACTTTTTCAACATCGGCAAGACTGGCATGAATGTTCCCGATGCGTGCCAAAGCGCCGATGTCAAGAACCATCGCGATGCGACCGTCGCCGAGAACCGTTGTTCCTGCGAAAGCCTCGCTGTCACGGAGAGGTTCGTGCAATTGCTTGACGACGATTTCTTCGGTATCGACAATCGTGTCGATCACAAGTCCGAAACGATCGCTGCCGATACGAAGAACAGCTATGTAGAACGAATTGGTAATCGACGAGCGGCGATCAATCGGGCCATTGCGCTGATCGATAATTTCCTGCGGCTCTTCCTGCTCCTTGATGCGTCGGTCACCGACCTGCGCGCGGCGCTCCGACAGCTCTTCGCTTGTGGCAGGATCAACAAACGACTTCGGTATTCCCAGAACCTCGCTCAGTCGCAGAAGTGGAAGCAGCTTGCCTCTCAGCCAATAGACTTCGCGGTTGTTGACCTTCTCGATTTTCTGATAAGCGTTGATGCCGTAAAGCCAGACAATCTCGACGACACTAATCTGCGGAATCGCGAAGCAATGCTTTTCAACCGAAACGATTAGCGCAGGAACAATGGCGAGCGTCAATGGAAGGCGGATCGAGAAAACGGATCCTTCGCCGATTCGTGAAATTATGTCGATAGTTCCGCTGAGTTTTTCGATACTCGTTTTGACCACGTCCATTCCGACACCACGCCCCGAAAGATCGGTGACCTTTTCAGCGGTTGAGAAACCCGGTTTGAAAATGAGTTTGAATGCTTCCGCATCGGACATGACTGCCGCGTGTTCGGAGGTGATGAGCTGTTTCTCGACGGCTTTCTTCCGAAGAATATCAGGGTTCATTCCATGACCGTCGTCTTCTATCCGGATAACAATATGTCCCGCCTGATGCTGAGCCGAAAGACTGATGCGACCAACTTCCGGCTTGCCGGTTGCGGCGCGATCTTTCGGCATTTCAATTCCGTGGTCGATGGAATTGCGAACCAGATGCGTCAGCGGATCACTCAGCGCTTCGATTATCGTTTTGTCAAGTTCGACCTCGGCACCAGAAATATCCAGCCGGATTTCCTTGCCGAGTCCGCGCGCAAGATCGCGGACAACCCTGTTGAACTTGTTGAGAATCTCGCCGACGGGCTGCATGCGCGTCCGCATGATTGTTTCCTGCATCTCGGAAGTAACCACGTTGAGACGCTGGGCTATCTCGACCAAAAGATTCACATCACGCGTACTCGCCGCCTGTGTGTTCTGATTGCGTACCAGCACCAGCTCGCTCGCAAGGTTCATCGCCTTGTCAAGAAGAGAAAGCGGAATGCGCACCGTGGTATCAGCGGCAGGTTTTTCACGCTGGGAAATCGCCGGAGAAATTGGCTTTGGAATTATCATCGCAGTTTGCGGAGCAGTCGCTTCCACAGAGGTTTCTTTTTCCGGCAATGGCGGTGGCAGCGGTTCAACTAAAGAAGATTCGGGATTCTCTTGCTTCTTGTCATTCACCAAAGGCATCGCAAGATCTGTTGACTTGAACACTCTGATCTTCAGTGGCGTGATATTCATACCGGCGGTCAGGATTTCGGGATCGTCAATCGCGCCTGCCAACAAAAAACTGAACTTCAACGGCGACGTTGGGTTCTTCTTGAACTCTTCAATCGAACCTTCGTCGAAGCGGCTCTCGAAGATCGTACCGGCAAGCGAAAGCTCGTCGATGATCCGCTTCGGATCGGCGCCGGTGCGTTTTGATTCGTCGGCAAGATCAAGGCTGCAATCACAAAGATACAAACCGGCGGTCTTTGCCGGATCGGCCAGAATCGCCGCAACATCGAACCAATTATCGGAACTGATTTCCGGCGCGGCCGACTTCTGTTTTTTTGCGGATGACTCCGACTTTCTGGCAGGTTTCTTTACCGGAGAACTGCTTTCGGCGATTTGCTTGAGTGCCGCAACTGTTGCAGTGACATCGGC
>CAIOZP010000160.1 GCA_903862805.1 uncultured Fibrobacterota bacterium | reverse complement strand
TTGTCGCGGGCTACGACTCAGCTTGGAGTAATTCTGGCTCCCGAACTTGCAGATGGGATCTTCCGGCATCTTCATATCTATCCGGTTGGTGGTCGGCGGTATCTTATAAATATCACGATCGATTCCGGCTTTGTAAAGACGGTTCTTGTCGAACTCTCGACAGATATAAGCAGCATCAGTCTCGATGCCTGTTGCCGGATAATCAATGAACGATTCTATGGCCGCACGCTTCGCGAGATTTTTGCTATTCAGCAGGAAGCCTTTGCCGACACATCGGCTTATGAACTTGGGATAATCAGATTGTTCATTCCGTCTATCCAGAAAATGATGAACCGCTCAACCGCCGACGCCGATGTTGCAATTGACGGAACGGCAAATATTCTGCTCAAGCCTGACTTCTCAAGCGACAAGGAAAAGATGTCGAGCATTGTGGAAATCCTCGATGAAAAAACTCTTCTGATGCATGTTCTCGGCGAACTCGCGCCATCGCAACGCGAAGCTGTCGTAACCATTGGCGGAGAGATTTCGAGCGGGCAGTTCAGTTCGTTTTCTGTTGTAAAGACAGGCTATACAATTGGAAATATGCACGGATGTTTGGGAATTGTTGGACCCAAAAGAATGCCGTATCCATATCTTGTTGCGGCGGTTGAATACACCGCGCAGGTTCTTGAAGAATTTTATCCAGACAAATAAACCACGGAGTGAATATGTCAAAAAAAGACCCCGAGAGAAAGCTTGATGACGCTGTTGCAAGAGAAGCAGCAGAGGCTGCTGCGGAAGCGTCTTCAACAACTGATGACGCGACATCAAGTCAAAGCGAGTTTGACCTGGATTCGATAATCGATAGCGACGACGGCGCAGAAAACGACATCGTCGGAGCCATTCGCGCCGAACTCGAAACCGCAAGAAATGAAGCCAAAGCCCACGCCGACAAATATCTGCGCCTGATGGCAGAGTTCGACAATGCCCGTCGTCGCCACAGCCGCGACATGGACAGTGTCCGCGAAACCGCCGCAGAAAAACTCATTGGTGACCTAATAGACGTTCGCGAAAATCTTCAGCGGGCGATTGCAAATCCCGGCGCCGATGCCGAGAAAATCCTCGAAGGTCTGAAACTTATTTCAAGCAAATTTGACGGAGTACTTGCAAGCCACGGTCTAACATATTTCGGCGAAGTCGGTGAAGCCTTCGACCCCGAAATCCACGATGCCATGATGCGCCAGCCTCACGACGAAATCGCAGAGGATCATCTGGTTCAGGTTTTCGAAAAGGGTTATAAGGTCAAGGCGAAAGTGATTCGTCATGCAAAGGTGATTGTGAGTTCGGGGAAGGCGTAAGTTTTTTTGATAAGATAAAAGTTGTAACGGCCCTGTGATTTTTTAAAATATGTCATAAATCCCCGCCCTATGGGCGGGAGATAGTGAGAAATAACGATGCTTTATATACGATATTTTTTGCAAGACCTTTTTGAACCTGGAATGCAGGTATTTGTAACATTTTGTGTAAACGGAAATGGCAAAGGCGAAATGCATAGAGGAATCAACAAGAAGTTGGTATTCTGCAAATATGAGGAATAGGGGCAACTCAATCTATTTGCACGACAAAATAGCAGACCCCTTTTATGGGTCAAATGAGGCCACGACCTATGGCCGTGGTCGTTTCACTGTATTGCTGTTCCATCGAATTGTGTGCGGCGGGAAGGTGCACTGTATTTCGGCGGCTTTTTGATTAATCTCCGTTTCCCAATCAATATAATCTCAAGTCAAGCATAGAACCTCTTCCTCAACCTTGATGGGGTTCTCC
>CAIOZP010000159.1 GCA_903862805.1 uncultured Fibrobacterota bacterium | reverse complement strand
GGCCTCGCGGCCCCGCAGGTCGGACGCTCCATCCGTCTCTTTGTGGTGGATACCACCGGCGGCGAGCAGGAACCGCTCGTCTTCATCAATCCCGAAATCACCTGGTCCTCGGACGAAACCGAAGACAACGAGGAAGGCTGCCTCTCGCTGCCCGACATCAATGCGAAGGTCGTTCGTCCTGCCCGCGTATCGGCAAAAGCCTTCGACGAAAACGGAAATCCCTTCATGATCGAAAACGCCGACGGCCTTCTCGCCCGTGCGATCCAGCACGAAACCGACCACCTCGACGGCATTCTTTTTGTTGACAGGATCTCGCCTCTGCAGCGAAAGTTAATCGACGGCAAGCTAAAGAAAATGGCGCGCTCGCGTCTTGAGTAAGATGCACCTGAAAAAAATTTCATTCATACTTTGCGCATTCGGAGTCACCGGATGCGCATTGCTTTCTAATGGCGAAGCAGTGCGTCCATCAAGCCTTGTGCCATCATCAGACCTGCGCCGGATCGACGCCTCCGCAACGCAAGCCGCCGAATCGCGAAATCATCAGGACTGCCGTAGTTCAAAAGTATCAGACACGAAATCAGATCAGGCCGATTCTTTGTCTGGCAATGCCATAATTGACAAATGCGACACCTTGATTGCCGATACAACACAGAACATGGACTTCGGATCTGCGATAAGCATCGACAGCGATCTGCGCTCAGTTCCTCATCCGATAGAAGATCGTCCAAAAATTTATCCGTCAGCTAAAAGTTTTACCGTGCCATCTGTTTTTGTTCGGCTTTGTCTTATCCCGAAAACGACACAAGTCACGATCCGCACTAACGGAGATGTAAGTGTCGGTCGCGGCCGCAGTTTCAGCGGCAGCATTTCGGTAAGGCGCGGATCACAGAACCTGCACATCGAAGATGACGAAGGCAACGAAGCGACATGCGCGCTTCCCTGCACGCTTGCGACGCCGAATCATACCGGAACAATCAGGGCCGCTGAACTGACATGCCGTGGGTCAATAATCATCGCAGCCTCAGGTACCGGAACATTCTCTGTTGTCAATTATGCGAGTGTTGAAGATTATCTTCGCGGTGTTGTCCCCTTGGAAATCGGAACAAAAAATGCAGACGTGATCGAGGCAATAAAAGCACAGGCTGTCGCGGCTCGAACCTATACATATAAACGGATCAGCGAACGTAAAAACGAATCGTGGGATGTAATGTCAACCGTTGCCGATCAGGTTTTTGGCGGAACAGAGGCCGAGACGGAGTCCGCCAATAAAGCCATATCAGACACGCGCGACATAATCATGACCTACGCAGGAGAACCAATCTGCGCCTACTACCACTCGACCTGTGGTGGCCACACCGCCGACATAACTTCGGTCTGGGGCAAACGCGGAATGCCGTATCTAAAACAAGCCGACGACCTCGACCGCAACGGAACTCCGTGGTGCGCGGCCTCACCGATGTACAACTGGCGCTGTGCGTGGAGCATCGAAAATCTCTCGCAGATCATGCGCCGCAATAGCCGTTCATCGTTTCCAAATTCGACACCGTTTACCGGAACGATAAAAAACATCTCCATCGAAAGCACCACATCCGACGGCCGTGTTACCGACTGTCGTGTCGAAACCGACGAAGGTCTGTATTCATTCGGCGGAGACAAGATCCGTTTTCTGATAAGAAGACCGACGGCTGGAAATCCTATATTGCAGAGTTCGTGGTTTGTAGTTGACAGATGCGATAGAGACAGCGTAGTGATTTCCGGCAAAGGTTACGGACACGGAATCGGCATGTGCCAGATGGGAGCCATCGGCCGCGCCCACGCCGGATGGGATTTCAGGTCTATCCTTTTGGCATATTACAGCGGCGTAGATTTCGCATGTGTAAGATCAGGAAAATCCGATGGATCTTTTTGAAGCCAGAGCAAACGAAATGCGAAAGCGCGGTGCGCCACTTGCCGATCGCATGCGCCCGATCACGCTTGACGAATACATAGGCCAGTCTCATATAATTGCACCGGGCCGACTGCTTCGACGTGCGATACAAACAGATCAATTGACAAGCGTGATTTTCTACGGCCCGCCCGGTACCGGCAAAACCACATTGGCGCGAATCATTGCGAATACAACCAAAGCAGAATTTCTCTCAATCAATGCGGTACTCGCTGGCGTCAAGGAGATCCGCGAATCGATTGCCGAGGCTGAGCGCAATCTTTCGCTTTACGGCCGCCGCACGATTCTGTTCGTTGACGAGGTTCACCGCTTCAACAAGTCACAGCAGGATGCACTTCTGCCGCATGTCGAAAACGGAACTGTCGTTCTCATTGGTGCCACCACCGAGAATCCGTATTTCGAGGTTAACAAGGCACTGGTTTCGCGTTCGAGAATCTTTCAACTAAAGTCTCTTGAGGAAAGCGAAATCGCCGCAGTGGTTCGTCAGGCGCTTGACAACAGGGAACGCGGATACGGTGCTAAAACAATTCAGCTTGATGATGATGCGATGTCGCATCTTGTCAAGACAGCAAACGGCGATGCCCGATCAGCGCTTAATGCGATAGAGCTTGCTGTCGAAACGACATCGCCAAATGACGATGGAATAATTCACCTGACCCGCAGTGTGATTGAAGAATCAATCCAGCAGAAAGCCGTGCTTTACGACAAAGACGGCGACGCGCATTACGACACGATCTCGGCCTTCATCAAGTCGGTGCGCGGATCAGATCCGGATGCGGCACTCTACTGGATGGCGAAGATGCTGGCGGCCGGCGAAGATCCGCGATTCATCTTTCGGCGCATGGTCATACTCGCATCGGAAGATGTCGGTCTGGCCGATCCGAATGCGCTCGGCGTGGTACTCAGCTGCGCACAATCTTTCGACTACATCGGTATGCCGGAAGGTCGCTACCCTCTTTCGCAGGCCT
>CAIOZP010000158.1 GCA_903862805.1 uncultured Fibrobacterota bacterium | reverse complement strand
TTTTTTATCGATAGATTTATCCTGAAGCTTTTCTGAAATCCCGTATGGATCTTCTTTAATGAGTCTTTGGAAAATCTATTATTTCGCAATGATGCCGCTGGTTTTCTACCTTGCCGCAGATTTTGCCACCAGCCCGTGCGCAAGGACAAGCCTTGATTTCGCGGCGTCAACCCTTAGTATGATCGGTCTTTGGGGACACTGCTACCGGCAAAGGATTTTTTCTCACCATTTCTGGAGAACGGCATTCTTTCTTTGTCTGTCGTGCAAGCTCGCATGGCTCGCCTCAATACTTAAATCCGGCACCGTAAATCCGCTCAATGCGACGACCACTGCGGCAGCTTTCGTCCCGATGTTCGTGGCCATCTGGCATTACTCCTTCCGCAGCGATCACGTTTGGTCGAGCGACGAAGGAGATTGACACCGCCCTTGCGCGGAAGTATTTTTCCGCCCAAATAATGAGGCATTTCCCGGCAGCGCCGGAAGGAGACATTGTGAAGGAAAAGATCCACCCGAAATACGAAGAGGTGACTTTCACCTGCTCGTGCGGTAACAAAATCAATACGCGTTCAACGGTCAAGAGCGGACACCTCGATATCTGCAACGAGTGTCACCCGTTCTACACTGGCAAGCAGAAACTTATCGACACCGCTGGTCGCGTCGATCGTTTCCTCAAGCGTTATGCAAAGAACGAGAAGGTCGCCGCCAAGTAAGGCGTGTACTTTACGGATTCAGGTCCGAGGGCTTCCCTCGGGCCTTTTTTATTGGAATAGAATATGATCGACAAGATCGAACGAATTGCGGCCAGACGTGCCGAGATAGAAGCCCAGCTCGCTTCGCCCGAAGTGACCGGCGATCTGAAACGCATGGAGGAACTCGGCCGCGAGTACAACCGTATCGGCCGCGATCTGCCGACGCTCATGCGTTATGTCTCAGTTGCAAAAGGACTCGAAGAAAACCGCATAATGCTCAAGACCGAAACCGATCCGGAAATGATCGAACTCGCCCGCGAGGAAATCGCACTCTTCGAGGAACAGCTTCCCGAACTCGAAAAATCCGTGCGGCAGATCCTCGTCCCGCGTGATCCTGCTGATCTCAAAAACGCAATGGTCGAAATCCGCGCAGGCACCGGCGGAACGGAAGCCGGAATATTCGGATCAGATCTTTACCGCATGTATATCCGCTACGCCGAAATTCGCGGCTGGAATGTCGAAGTGCTTTCAACCAGCGAAGGCGATCTTGGTGCCATAAAAGAAATAGTATTCCTTGTCTCAGGCGAAGAAGCATTCGGAAGTCTCAAGTTCGAGTCTGGTGTTCATCGTGTTCAGCGAGTTCCCGAGACCGAATCGCAAGGACGTATTCACACCTCGGCGGCATCGGTAGCGGTTCTTCCGGAGGCCGACGAGATCGAGGTCGAGATCAAACCCGCAGATCTTCGGATCGATGTGTATCGGTCGTCAGGGCCCGGTGGTCAGTCGGTCAATACAACTGATTCGGCGGTTCGCGTAATGCACATTCCAACAGGCCTTATCGTAACCTGTCAGGATGAAAAAAGTCAGCTCAAGAACAAGGCCAAAGCACTTAAAGTTCTCGCGACAAGGCTATACGAAAAGAAACGCGAAGAAGTCGCCGCCAAAGAGGCCGCAACTCGCAAGAGTATGGTGGGAAGCGGTGATCGCAGTGCGAAGATCCGCACATACAATTTTCCTCAAGGCCGTGTGACTGATCACCGCATCAACCTGACACTCTACAAACTCACCGACATCATGAACGGAAATATTCAGGAGCTGCTTGATGCCTGCCGCCAGGCTGATGTGAACGATCGTTTGGAAGACTGACGGCAAATAGTTTGTCCATTTTCTGAGGGCAGCTCATTATTCGGCACCCATTCTCTGTTGTCAAGATCAAAAGCTTCGGTGGCTTCGACTTCGCTCAGCCACCGAACAGGAATCTGTCCAAGCACCGCTTCGTGATCTCACAAAGCCCGCTGGGGGGGCTTTAGTCTTATTCATCGTTTGGAGTAGCAAAAAGAATGTTTAGCGTTATGAAATCCAAAAAGCGTCCGAAGAAACACCTCGGACGCTTTTAATATCGCCAACTACTTTGCAAATAGTCAGATCACACGAGCCATTATCACGCCGTCAATCGCCTTTATCTTACCAACCAAATCATCGGCAATTTCCGAATCTGTGTCGATAATGTTGTATGCAAGCTGATCGCGATGCTTGTTTAGCATCTCTGAGATATTGATTTTTTCAGCTGCAAGAATTGCAGTGATCTGGCCGATCATATTTGGCATATTGCGATTGGCAACAAGTAAACGGCTGCGTCCCGGAGAACGAGGCATTACGCATTCGGGAAAGTTCACCGAATTTTTGATATTGCCATCTTCGAGGAAGTCTCTCATCTGGTCAACCGCCATAACTGCGCAGTTCTCTTCCGACTCCGGCGAGCTTGCGCCAAGATGCGGAATGGAAAGAACCTTGTCGTTTTTGAGCAGTTCTTCATCAGGAAAATCAGTGATATAAGCCGCGACGCGTCCCTCGTCAAGCGCCTTCATAATATCGGCATTGACCACGAGCCCACCGCGTGCGAAGTTGAGGATTCGCACTTCCTTCTTCATGAGAGCGATCTTCTCGTTGCAGATCATTCCCTTGGTTTTGTCGTTCTGGGGAACGTGAAGGGTGATGTAATCGCACTCTGCGAAAATGGTGTCGAGACTGACCGCACGCTTGACTCCGCGCGATAGTCCCCAGGCAGCCTCAACAGAAATAAACGGATCGTATCCGAGCACTTCCATGCCCAGAGCAACTGCATCGTTTGCGACCATCACGCCAATGGCACCAAGACCCACAACGCCAAGTTTCTTGCCCTTGATTTCCGGACCAACAAAGTTGCCCTTATCTTTTTCGATGATTTTCGGAACATCTTCGCCCTTGCCAACAAGTCCCTTGGCCCAAACCATTCCGTCGAACACGCGGCGGCTGGAGATTAGCATCCCAAGAAGAACGAGCTCCTTTACTGCGTTTGCATTGGCGCCAGGCGTATTGAACACCACCACACCGCGATCGGTGCATTTTTCTACCGGAATATTGTTGTAACCGGCACCGGCGCGAGCAATCGCCTTGACCGACGCCGGAGTCTCCATTTCAAGCATGTTGGCACTGCGAACCAAAACCCCATCGGGATTAAGAATCTCCGAAGCGGTTTCGTAGCTGTCGCGGGGAAGACGGTCGAGACCGTTCGCCGAAATCTTGTTCAATGTCTGAAGCTTGTACATTTTTACCTCTTACTTGTTATCGAGTTCGAATTTTTTCATGAAGTTTACCAATGCCTGAACACCCTCTGTCGGCATCGCGTTATAGATTGATGCGCGCATTCCACCAACGCTGCGATGGCCCTTGAGATTAACAAAGCCCGCCTTTGATGATTCCTTGATGAACTTTTCGTTGAGTTCTTCGCTATTTGCAACAAATGGCACGTTCATAAGTGAACGGTATTCTTTTTGAACAGGGCCGTTGAACATTTTGGAGTTATCGAGAAAATCGTACAGCAAACCAGCCTTGTATTCGTTGATCTTCTGCATCGCTGGCACTCCGCCCTGAGCCTCAAGCCACTCAAACACAAGCTTTGCAATGTAGATCGAATAGGTCGGAGGCGTGTTGTACATTGCATTGTTGAACGGCGCGTCTTTGTCGTAGTGCACCGTGTAGTCGAGCATAGTAGGCGTACCGGGCAGTGTCTTGCCCATGAGGTCTTCACGGATGATCACAACAGTAAGACCGGCCGGCCCGATGTTCTTCTGCGCACCAGCATACATGATCCCAAACTTCGAAGCATCATAGACTTCCGAGAGAATGTTCGAGCTCATATCGGCAACAAGTGGAACGTCTCCAACATCTGGAAGCTCGCGGTAGCGTGTTCCAAAAATCGTGTTGTTGGTGGTAATGTGTAAGTAGCTGGCATCTTTATCGAACTTTGCCGGATCTAGCGTTGGAATATAGGTGTTGTTCTTGTCTTCGCTGCTTGCAAGTACGTTCACTGTGCCGTATTTCTTGGCTTCCTGAATGGCCTTCTTCGACCACATACCGGTATTGACGAAATCGGCCTTGCCGGTGCGAGTCATGAGGTTCATTGGAATCATCGCAAACTGAAGCGATGCTCCTCCCTGAAGGAAAAGAATCTTATGTGTCTGAGGAATATTCATCAGCGAACGAAGCTTGGCCTCTGCGCCGAAGATGATCTCTTCGTACATTTTGGAACGATGACTCATCTCCATAACACCCATGCCATGATCATGATGCTCGACCATTTCAGCGGCGGCTTTTGCAAGCACAGGTTCTGGAATCATTGCCGGTCCGGCAGAGAAATTGAATACGCGTGCCATAAGAGGCTCCTTTGAAAAAAATTAAACAGTCAGTAAAAACATCCGCGACGGATAAGAAGAGTAAGAAGAAGGAAGGGCTTAGCCAACCCTTAAACCCTCCAAGGAAGATGGGAAACCTGATCACCCCAACCCCTCAAGGGGCTAAGAAACGCAATGGATCGACAAAAATCATTGCAAACGAGATATGTAAAACGAAGTTTTTCTTGCATAGGCGAAGCCAATTGTATTCTAAATTCTTAGATACGAAACAGCTTTCAAAGCATCGACTTGACAAAAACCCTTCAACTGCACCGCGTTAGCAGGGACGGAAGGAAAAAATTCGGTAGTGAACGCAGCGAAGCGTAGTCTGGAGGAACTCGGTCAACCAATACTTCTAATGCCCGAATGCGGGCAACGCCCTGAAGAAGCTGCTTTGTCTTCTCTATCTTCTGTATTAATCCCCAAAAATGTCAAAGAACTAAAACCAAAGACCCCAAAAACCAAAACTAAAAATCTTAATTTGCTGCGATCAGAGCCGACAAATAAGTAAACTCCGTAACAATATCCATGTTGCGTATATGAACATCGGCCTTGTTGCTGGTCATTGCGGCGGCAGAGAAGTTCACGATTCCTTTGATTCCGCCCAAGATAAGTCGGTCGGCTGTAAGTTGCGCGGCGGCGGCCGGAACCGTTACAATAGCAAGCTCGATCCCCATTTTCGCAACTACCGACGGAATTTCCGAGGCAGGAAAAAGCGGGATGCTTGTTTTGAGCGATTCGACAACATTGATACTGCTGTCAAAACCTGCCACCACGCTAAACGATGTTTCGGCGAATCCGCTGTACGCCAAAATAGCTGATCCGAGACGACCTGTACCAACAACGCAAGCTTTTCTGAGAATATCTAACGAAAGATTTTTCGCCAAATGGCTTTTGAGATATTCAACATTGTAGCCCGACGAACCTTGAACACCTGCCTCGCCGATATACGACATATCTTTGCGGATACTATGCGGCGCCACGTCGATCATTTTTCCAAGCTCCGCCGACGAAACCGACTTTCTACCCAACTCCGAAAGCTGCGACAGGCAGCGATAAATCGCCGAAAGTCTGCTTAATGTTGGCGCTGGTATGCTCAAAATCATCCCCTGTGATTTATTTCACAGGCAATATAAAAAAAAACGCTTCCTATGTCAACATGAAAGACATTTTGATTGTGAAATATTTCACTTAAGCGCTGTTTTTGGCATAAAATAGAGAAGGCGTTGTGCGGTATTGATGCAAAATGCTGCTTAGGGTACTCAAGCTGCTTTGCTTGGTGCATACAAAACAAGTACGAAAATTATTCTATGACGTAACGCTCGCCGTCTTGCGGAATAATCACGTTCTGATATCCCTTGCTTCGAAGCGCATTCCTGAAACTTTCCATTCCTTCAATTTCGCCATGAACCAGAAAGATTTGCTTTAGCCGCTCCGGCGGGCAGGTGTTTACATATTGCAAAAGCTCATGACGATCTGCATGTGCCGAAAACGCATCAATCTTTTCGATACGACATTTTACATCGTACTCCTGTCCGAAAATTTTCACCTTCTTGTCGCCATCGATAAGTTTGCGACCAAGTGTATGTTCAGCGCAATACCCGACGAAAAGTAGCATCGTTTTTCTGTCGCTGACGCACTCAACAAGGTGGTGAAGGACACGTCCGCCTTCCAGCATACCCGAAGCCGAAATAATAATATGTGGATACGGCATAGCATTGATGGTCTTGCTTTCATTTACAGTTTCCACGTACTTGAGGCGACCGAATCTGAATGGATTCTCGTGATTCTCAAGGAATAGCCGTGTCGTTTCACGATCAAGCTCGTCGAGGTGCTTTGTGAAAATTTCCGTAGTCTGATTCGCCATTGGACTATCAACAAAAATCGGAATGTCAGGGATACGATTTTCGTTGAACAACTTGTGCAGAATGTAAACGATCAGTTGTGTTCGACCGACAGAAAACGCAGGTATAAGCATACGCCCGCCATTTTTCGCGATTTCTGTCACGAGCCGTGCCAAAACCTCTTCGGTTTCGCCGTACGGATCATGATGGCGATCGCCGTAAGTCGTTTCCATCACAAGGGTATCAAGGTTGCCCATTTGATTGGGATCGTGCGTAAGCGGCATATTTGAACGTCCGATGTCGCCTGAAAAACCAAAGCGCGTTGACTTGCCGTTTTCTTTTATCTCAAGCTGAACACCGGCTGATCCGAGAATATGTCCGGCATCTCTAAAAGTGCATATCACACCGGGCACAACCTCAAATGATTTGTCATAATAACACGCAGAAAAATGGCCGAGACATTCTTCTACATCAGCCAATGTGTAAATCGGCTTGAAAGGCGGCTCGCCTTTTACTGCGCGTATCTTGTTGACATGAAAAATATCCATTTCCTGAAGGTGTGCTGAATCTTTCAGCATCACTTTGCAAAGATCGACAGTCGCATCTGTGGCATAGATCGTTCCTTTGAATCCTTGCCTGACGAGATTGGGAAGGTTTCCGGAATGATCAATATGTGCGTGCGAAAGAATCAGAACATCAATCGTCGCTGGATCGAACGGGAAATTGCGATTTCTCTTCCAGGCTTCCTCACGTCGTCCCTGAAATAAGCCGCATTCGAGAAGAATACGCTTGCCGTTTACTGTAACTACATACTGTGAACCAGTAACCGTCCTGGCTGCTCCGAAGAATTCAATCTGCATCTGCGACCTCCATGATGTTGCTTGACAATATGAATATGCATTATCTCCGCAGAACGCGCTCTTAAAAAAACAGCCGCTGAATGAAAATTATCACTCAACGGCCTTCAAAATATAGTGAGGAAATTATTTAACAGTGAAGAATCCGGTGCCAGCCCTGACCGAAGCACCGGTAACTTTCACGAAATATGCACCGGCAGCAACTGACAGCGGAACAGTTACCGTTCCGGCTTTGCAAGGCCCGCTAATAAGCGTTTTCACCAAAGCCCCCTTAGCGTTGTAAAGCTCAACATTTACAAAACCTGCGCCCTCTGATACTGTAAATGATGCTGATTTCCCGTTGTTTCCGATAGAAACCCGTGCGACCGCCTTCTGTACTGCACGGGCAGCCTTGATTACTGGAACCACCGGAGCTGGGTTGACATAGTGGGCATTTGTATCCTGGCAAGCTACTGTTGCCCGCATAATTTCCCATACCATTACTCCACCATATCCGTTGCTAATGGCATATTCGCATTTCGCGGCAACATCATCGGGGTTATTAACATCTTTTTCATTGTCCATATCATATCCGAAACCGATTCCAAGCTTATTTTTCGGGACTCCAAGATCCGTAAAATTTGCCATATAGGAATCCTGATCATTCACTAATCCATAGTACGACATCGCGTTGAGCTGGTCACAATAGTCAGCTATCGAAGCGGCGCAATTGGGATAGTTGTCGGCAATAGCCGCAGTAAGCATCACGCGTGGTACGATCTGGTCAAGAGAGTCCCGCAATTCCTGATGCAATGCCTGATATTGAGACACTGTGGTTCCGTTATCTGAACTTGGTTCCCAATCCATATCCAAACCATCGAAGCCGTATGCTTTTACAAATTTCACAAGGTTACTTACAAGTTTGGATCTGTTACTCGCGCTACCGGTTACATTTAGGAAAGTGCCTTCACAACCCGCACCACCGCAGCAGATAATGGCTTTCTTGCCATTGTTATGACATTGTGTAATAAAATCGGAACACATGGCCCCGTCTAGAGTATTGGTGCTACTGTCTAATCCACCGTTTGAGGTAGGAATCAGCGAAAAAAGACATAAGTGAGTATAAGCATTCCAGTCGATTTTCGATGGGTCGTTATTATTACTATAACCGGTAAAATAGCCTGTCGACCAACCGACATACGGTTGCGCTGAACTTAAAACCACGCAACCCAAGATTGCGCTGAAAATCAATAACATCCTCTTCATACAGACCTTCTTTCTGCAAGTGGACAAATTATTCAATGGTCGCCGCTATTTTATGCTCACCTTTATAAAAACACTCATATTTTGCGCTAAAACTAGTGTTCACCTTTTCAATCTATCTATTTTTTGTCTAAGTCGCATGACTTATTTTATGCTATTTTTATTATTTTTTTATACATAGTTTCTGCGGTGGACAGAATTTTCGATTTCGACCAACCGATTTAGTCGGCTAAGGCTGCTAACCCGCATATTTCACGAACCCCCAAATCAGCAGATTTTTATGCCTCGCTGGTGTGTTTTTTCTATTTGCGAGGTGAAAGTCATCTTTGCGGATAGCAGAAGACCGCCATTGCTTGTAATATCTCCGCCAGCAAAATCTGTGCTTACATATCAGTTCTGCACTGTCGCAAAATCCAACTGTCCGGTATTACTTTTTGTCATAGAGCACCTTTTATGATTTTTGTTTCGCATTCAATTACAAAATAATGTAGCGAAGCTACTTTTGCTTTTATGAAATA
>CAIOZP010000157.1 GCA_903862805.1 uncultured Fibrobacterota bacterium | reverse complement strand
CTACATGCTCGGGCAATTCGGCTTATTGTGGCGGCTTTAGTACTCAAGCCCAATGTCCAGCTGGCTCCTGCGCCTGGAGTTTGATGGGGACGCGATATTCGTCGTTGGTAAGCCAGATGTAGATTTTGTCTTTGGATGTGAATCCGTGACCGTTTCCGACCATCTTGGGCTGGATTTTTACGCAATCGAATTTTCCGGCATCGACTGTGACTGATTCCCGTGCCATACAGTCGAAGTGAATGGGGTAGTCCTTGCCGTGAACGAAACAATGAACGCTGAACGTGTCGCCAGGCTGGCACAGAATGGTTCGCACGTAAAACAACATCGAAATGTAGTTCTGTGTGCACGGTGTGATTGCAGTTACAAGGCTGTCATGCTTTGAATTGGTGTAGGCTTTCTGTTTCACATGGTCGTACATGGTCCAAGTGTCGGCTATGTATTCCTGACGGTCGGTCATGCCTTTTTCACGCAGATGCTGTTCAAAGAAATACGGGTAGAATCCTTCGAGGTCACAATCGGTTCGGACGAGGTCACGCACTCTGAAAAATGCTGTCGCAAGATTGTTACTGACGGCTTTTGCCGTGATGGTCAGACGGTTTGTGGCGCTGTCTTTGTCAACATCGACAACGGCGTATCCGCCTCGGATGAATGCCCAGCCGGCATCATAAACAAGCTGCTCGTGTCTGTTGAAGCGAAGTTGCCCAGTTGGGCTTTTGCGGAGGCGTTCCTGCGGGCCAATTTCAAATGCCTTGGCAACTGAATCGTGAAGCGACGGAGGTGACAGCGTGGCTGTGACCTCTGACATGGCTTTGTCCCACGGATGGGTGGTGTCCGCGTCATTCTGATGAGATACCACAGCGGAACACGCGATCATCACGAGGCAGGATTTTGCAAGATTGAATGACATTTTTTTCTCCGAGCTTTCAAAATACCCGATTCCACGGCATCTGCGCCACACCTTTGTAATGAATACGAAGCAGACGCGATTCGATTCCCAAATTTATTCACGACCTTCAATTATATGGAAAATCAACTGTTGACATTTGTGCGTGTTTGAATAATATATATATTATTAGTGTTGAAAACTGTTTTAATGTCGAGTTAGTGGATATGTTTATTTATATAAATACAATAACTTATACCAGAGGTGATTTATGGGTAAGTATTTCACGACAGGGCAAGCAGCAAAACTGCTGAGAGTGTCCATCTCTACGCTGAAGCGATGGCTCAGCGAACCTGATCTTCCGGTGACGGATGATCGCAACGCAAACGGCTGGCGGCTGTTCAACGATGAAGACATCGAGAACCTTCGCGAGTACAAGAAGCAGCTGAAGAAGAGTGGTCGCCGTTTCAAGGAAACGACGCTGATCCCGATTGTCAAACGGGAATTCGAAAAGGGAAGTCAAGGAAAGTGAGCCTCCGGTCCACGACATTACTCTGCACGGCATTTGTGCTGGCAGCAAACGCCGCCGATCAGTCCACTTCCGTCAAACGCGGAAGGAACGAAGGACTGTTTCTGTGTCCGGCGTCTAATGTCATGGGCAATGCGAATCTTTCGGGAGCCATCGGAGCGGACATTCGTATCAACAGCGATCGGCTTTTGTCGGGGCAAAGTGTGTGGGGTGCAATCGGTATCGCCGAGATCATGCAGTTCTCTGCGGAAGCTACGGCTTTCGACTTCAGCAGTTTGGGGCCTGCGGTGGCGCATCTGCAAATAACGACTCCGCGCAATGACAAGCTGCGGCTCTTTGGAATCGCGGCCTCGGCAGATGTGTATTTGTCAACTTCGACCGATATGCTCGCGCCTGGAACAGATCCGAACAAACCACAGTATTCGCCGTATCCGCTTGGATCGATCATCACGGATCTTGATCTCATCGCAGGTCGGCACAAGATTCCGATGAAGTTTTATCTGAGTGGCGGTTTTTGCGATGATCCGGCATTGCTTTTCAGGTATCGTCAGATTGATTTCCGTTTTGGTGGAGAATGGAAGAGTCCGAAGAGCTCGGTATTTTTTGAAACGGCCGCCGGTTTGTACGATGAACGCGACTACACCGGAAACAAAGGCAATTTCAAAGGGTACCGTGTGACATTGATGCCAGGAGTAAGAAAGCGTCTTGGAAAGCGAGTGAGCCTGCTTGCAAGCATTGGCATCACGCCGTTTGTTCTCAAGCCTAATGTTACTGCCTCTACTAAAGACACGATAGGCCTGTTCAACCCCGACCGCTTTAGCTGTGCGCTTCGGCTTGAGATTCCGATTGTCTATCACGAGACAAATACCGAGGCGGTTCGCTCGCTTGAATACATGCACAAGGCAACGTCGAAGGCTTCGGCAGACACATTGACAGGACGCGAAACTGCCGTTGATATCGAGCCTGCTTCCGATACCACCGCAACTGCGAAAAAAGATCCGAATATCGCCACGAAAAATCAGGCTGGTGAGAGCTTCGATTACAAGTCGGAAACAGATGCGCTGAAGAAGCGGCGTCTTGAAGCGCAGAAGCGCATGGACGAGATAGAGAAGATCCTCGAGGAAACCAAATGACGAAGTTTTTTGTCATGACATTTTTCTTCGTGACAATATGCGTCGCGTCCGAAACTGATACCGAAAAGCGTCTGCGCGGTGAACCGTTCTATATGTGCCAGAGTGCGAATACCTCCGGTCGTGGCAACATTATCGCAAACGTCAGGGCGCTTGGATTTTTGTGGGATGCGACCGGTGGGACACCAGAAACAACGTATGTGACTTCAAACGGCAAAATTGATACGACGATAGGTTTTGCGAAAGGTAAACCAAAGATCTGG
>CAIOZP010000156.1 GCA_903862805.1 uncultured Fibrobacterota bacterium | reverse complement strand
GACATTCGAAGGGCTTTCCGTCCTTCAACAGACGGCCATTCCAGAAAAAAGGCTCAAAGGAATGATTGACATAAGAGAATCCTGTTCCGTCGAACATTGATGCTGGAAGAAGAATGTGATCTGGAGTACACGGCGATTTTCCATACACGTAGCTGAATCGCTTCGCGGGAGGCAGCTCGATCCACGGATCATACATCGCTGATTTTACCGCTCCGCCGAACTCGCCTTTCCTGCGCATAACAAGTGCACTTCCGGGCGGTGATGTCGCGGTTGAGATAATGTTGTTTAATCCGGTGGTGTCGCCACAATCGTCATGCCCCTCGGCAGCCGAGACCTCCGACTCGTTCCAGTCACTGTTGAAGTCGCCCGCAATAACAAAATCTGTCTTTGCGGGAAGAGCTTCGATCGTCGATGCAAGAATCTTCGCCGCATTGATACGACGCGATTCGCTGTGAAGCTTCGACGGCCAATGAACGCCGAACACCGTAAGCGGGTGTCCGTTCACATCGAAGCTCACCTGCAACATATCACGGGTCGGCTCACGCCCGAAGTTCGGGATTTTCAAAACCATTTTATCGCTGATGCGAAAACGCGAAAGCATCACAACCATCGTGTTCGCTCCGGCTTTCGGGGCAGACACCGCTATATTATCAAGCAATACTCCGTGATCCCTGAGATGAGCAGCAAGATCCTTCGCGACTTCCTGATTCTCAACTTCGCACAAAACGGCAATATCAGGATCAGCCGCAGCTATTACGGTTGCGATATTCTCAAGCCGCGAATCATAAAGAGAGGCGTTCCATGCAGGCCCCGGACGGAACTCCGGATATTCCCCTCCGTCAAGTTTTGCATCGAAAAGATTATTGACGTTGTATGAGAGAATGCGAATGGTGTCGGATGTTGAAGAAAATCCGGCAAATGTAATTGTGAGTATTGGCAAGAAAATTTTTGGGCTGAAAGGAATTGATAAGTGGTGTCTCCATTCGGATCGTTTCTCCGCACGGGTATGATGCTTTGCCTTGATTCTCGTCATTGCCACAAACTTCTCATCGTCCATTACAACCTGTAAATGAAAAAGCGGCTGAACCACCCGGATCAGCCGCCACGAATTTCAGGAAAAGGCGCGGAATTACTCTGCGCTTTTGGTCTCCTGAATTGCAACACGAATATCCTGCGCGAACTTCTTGATGTTCTGCAGCGATTTGCGGGCGCGAGTTCCGGCGGACTTGTTGCCCCTCTGGAACTTCTCGTATTCGGCCTTAAGGACCTCTACTTCGTTGATCAATGCGTCAAGCATGGTTAGTACCTCCAGGTAGTTTGGTTTTGATTCACTATTAAATTACGCTGTGAATATACGTGCTGGCAAGTATTTTTTTGTTTGAAAACAGGTAAAACACTTTGCTCGCATTTTGTGGCTATTCCTTCGGGTGCTTTGTCCTGTAGCTCAGATAATTTCTGCTGAGAAGAAACTGCACCGACGGATTCTCGCGAAACAGCGCCGAAAAGCCATCGAGCTCACGTGCGGCATGATCAGCAAAGAGGCGCCCGACGGTCTTGCAGATGAATCGCAGTTTGGCAAGAACCACCGGATCAGGCTTGTTACCTTTAGGGATTCGCTCAAGCTGTTGGTAGAAATCTTCGAACATACCCAGAAATGTTGCATGTTCCTTTGTCAACTGCGCAATCAGCACACGAGTCTCCATTGAAACCCTTACCTTGAGGATACTCTGAAACAGAACCTCCTCTTCAAGCCGGAAATGCGCGGCCAGATCATGATCACGAAAAGTCATTGCAGATGCGCGCAGATTCTCCACGCTGTTCTCGTCCAGAAAATCCGCTATATGTGAAAGCCTCCTGACCGCATCGATCACGTCCTCATGGTAGCGGCGGAGCTTTCGTTCAAGCGACATCCAATCGTCCATATCACCAATCCGTTCCGAAAACAGCATCGGCAACAGCACGACGCAGAGAATTTATCACATCGGGCTTATGGCGCCGATCAGGCCATGTGTAGTTTGAAAGAAACGTAAACGCCCTACCCTTCTCAATATCTGCGACGATCGCACATCCGGTGAATCCGGTTTTGCCGATGGTCTTATCCGACGAACATTCGCCCATGTACTTCGCCTTCTGATTCAGTTCCCAGCCGTAGGCAGCGCTCTCGTTTATTGACGACAACCGATTTACTGGAATCTGGAAAAATAGCTCTTCTGAAAAATACCGGTGACCGTTCACTTGCCCACCGTGCAGAATCATTTCGAGGAAATTCAGCAGATCCGGTGCGGTCGAAAAGATTCCGGCCGAACCTGGTGTCATTATGCGATTGAGAATGAAGGCACTTTCGTCGTGAATGATTCCGCGAACTTCGCAGTTTCTCCATTTGTCAATCTCCGTCGGAACTATTCGCATATTGTCAAGTGGATTGAAACAGGTATCAATCATCCTGAGAGGTTTGAAAAATCTTTCTTCCGCAAGTTCGGGCAAGTTCTTCCCGAAAATTTTCTCTACAACCATTCCGAGAATGATGCTGGTTGCATTCGAGAAGAAGAAAGTCGTTCCGGGCGGATGCTTCAAAGGAACAGTCATAATAGTTTCGAGAATCTTTTCGGCACTTTCATCTTTGAGCGAGCTGAGGCGAAAATCAAAATCGAGTGTATGCAGCAGCAGGTGACTTATGCGCACTTCGTCGCGATATCGCGAGCGATACTGCGGAAGGATGTCGATCAGTTTTGTATCAAAGCTGATTCTCTTTTCGTCAATCGCCTGAAGTGCAAGCGACGAAACCGGAACCGTTTTGGTGATTGATGCGACATCGAAAATGCTGTCCGGACAAACCGGCGTTATGTCATCGTAACGAAAGGTTCCGCGCGCCACGATCTCGCGTCGGCCGGATATGTCAACTATTCCGGCGACCGCTCCGGGGAAGATGCGTTCATCTATCGCAAGTTCAAGTGTAGAACTGATATTTGCAATGACTCTGCCGAAATTCATTTGCGTTTTTTCAGATCGTCGATAATTTTTGCAAGAAACTCGCGTCCGTCAACCGGAACGATCTCTCTGTTGTCAAGCAGCGCAATGACCGGATCGCGTCTGGCAAACGAATGCTCAAGATCTCGAAGTCCGTTCATGCGCACTTTCGCCTGTACCAGCGCGGCGGAAAATTCATCGGGAGAAACTCCGTGCGCGGTCAGAAATGGTTTGATCTGCGAAAGGCTGTCGCAATTGCCCGCGCTATCGAGAAAGGCGCGATAGATCTTCGGATAATAAACTGCACAGACAAACCACAGCTCTGCACGTTTCGTTCGGGCCGAAACGACCGGATCACCGGCACTGTCGCCGTCAAGAACCGCAAGCGGCCAGAAGTGGATATTGGATAGATCGTGGTCGTATCCGTCAAGCGCAGAAAGCACTTCGCGCCATGCACGTGAAAGCGGATCAACAAATATTTGTAGCTCGCCGCTCTTTGCTTCACGCCGGAAGAAATAGGCAGGTTTCATGACATCAGGAGCGAAAGTCATTCGCGTACTGTCAAGCGAGACGGCTCCGCTTTTTACCTGCTGAAAGTTATGCGCATTCTGAATGTTCGATCCGAACTCGTAGTATGGCAAAGCCTGAATATTTCTTAATTTGATTATGCTGTCGGCCTTTGCGTCGCTACGCCTGATGATTTTTATCTCGGCGGCAGGAAAAAGTTTGCGAGTCGTTTCTATCGCATCGTTTTCTGTGTGGAAGCGGCACGAATCGGGAACGATCACCATGAAATCGAAGGCCGCATCCTTGATGAACGAACATGCGCCATCCTGACCGCAGATGCCGATAAAGCCCGGCCTTACACATTCTCCATCGTCAATGCAAGCCGGAAGTGAATCGCAGAAACTCTTGGGAACCTTACCTTCTGCACAGAAATCTTTTGCGAATCGCACGAAACTGATTTCGTCTTTTTTATATGGCGTATTGTCGATAAAAAGAACTGGCGACGCATTGATCCCAAGTCTCATGTTGCGCCGGTACTGCGATGCAAGCACCGATCGCCCTGATTCTTTTACCCATGCCGATATTTTCGCAGTGTCAAGCGAAAGCGCCTCAATCGCCTCGTCGGTCGATAAGCCGGTCACTGTTCGAAGTGCAAGGAAGTCGAGCCAGACTGATGGATCAATAGCCTGAACTGCAAGCCATTTCTCTTCGTCAATTATTTCGGCAGGGCCGTGAAGTGAGCGCAAGGAATCGTATCCGCTGCTGTCGCGGGCGGCATCACCGACAAACCAGACGGAAAGTTTTATTTTGCCGGCCTTCTGCGCAAGCTGAACAAGTTCGCCAAGGGCTGGAATTCCGTATGGACAATGGCTCATGATATAGAGATCGAAGGAATGAATCACGCCTTCCTCGATCAGACCTTTTTTTACCGCAGCAACACGTTCGATTTCGGCATCGGGTTCAATTGCTACGTTGACCGGAACTGCCACCGCCGACCCGACCACATACCGGTGGCGACTCTTACGCAGCTCGGCAGTTACGATGGTCTTGCCTTCATATCCGAACTGGATGATTGCCGAACTGTCGGGTCTAACAAGTGCCGGAGCCGTCGTGGTTTTACGATGCCCGTTGAGAACAACCCTGGCTTCGGGAAAACTATCGGCCATACGAATCGATTCATCTTCGCCTAAATGCGAAATGATCACTGGCACATCGCAGTTGCGGCGCAGTTTTTTCCAGATCTGCTTGACAGACGCGACCGGATCTTCAACCCTCACCGACGTGTCGAGTGAAAAGAGTTTATCGCCGGTGACAACCGCGGTGATTCCGAAAACAAGTCCGCCGCGCCGCACAAATCGCCATGGCTGTGTCGCATAATGGCCGTTTCCGTAGAACAGATTCGCGCAGACTATCGGCAGCTTTGCATCATCGGCAGCCCACGCCAGACGGCGCATTCCGAAACCGAGCTCTTCGTCGCCGACAGCCACGGCATCGTAGCCCATCTTTCCCATTGCGGCAATAGTCGCTTCGGTACGCAGCGAATCGGCGCTTCTGCCTTGCGTGCTCAGATCGTAAATTCCACCGGCCGAAAAACCTCCGGCATCGATGAAGAGCGCATCGCTTTTGCCCCGCAGTTCCTTGACAATGGTGGAAATTCTTGTAAGGCCGCCCACCGGATCATTTGGGCATCCGCAGGAATCTATCTGTGCATGAACCTCACCGCTCGCGATGATCGTTACCGGATGATTGTCTTTGGCAGAAATTGCTGCGGCAACTGATGCCGCAAATATCGTAACCCATACTCTGACAATGTTCATTAATAACCTGTATTTCCGATGGATAAAAAATCAGATGCCCAAACGGGCACCGGTTGAAAATACATTCTTTCGATGGCGAAATTCAGAAATATGAAACCATCGAACCGACATCCGAAGTGGCCGACCGCAATTTTCCTTTCTAAATTTTTGCGACAAAGTATTGACACTTTGCTATATTCCTTTGTAAAGCAGTCCAATTGATTTTCCGACGGGAGATAACATGAATGAAATGATCAGATATTTTCAGGATGGCGGGTTCTGGATGTACCCGATTCTGGCGGCGTCGGCCTTCGCGGTAGCGATTGTTCTGGAGAGAGTTGTTTATTACTACATACACTGTCGTGTGAATGCAAAGGCGCTTCTTACCGAGGTTACAAAACTCGTCCGCAACGGTGATGCCGAGAAGGCACGAAAACTCTGTGCAAGCATGAAGAATCCGCTGGCGCAAACGGTCGAAGCAGCGATATGGCATTTCATCCAGAATGAAAGCGATCAGGAAATTCAGAATGGTGTTGACGAAGTGGGACTTCGCGAACTGCCGCGAATCCAGCGCCGGACTCACTACCTCGGACTCTTCGCCAACATGGCAACACTGCTCGGACTTCTCGGAACGATCTTCGGACTTCAGCAGGCTTTCGGTGCGATTGCAACGGTAGATCCTTCGCAAAAGGCCTCGATCCTTGCTCATGGCATCAATGTCGCTATGAATACCACAAGTCTTGGTCTTATTGTCGCGGTACCATGTATGATCGCCTTCTCGATGCTTGGCGCCAAGGCCAATTCGATCATCGAGGAAATTGACGAGAGTTCAGTACGACTTCTTAACTTCCTCTTCAGCCTGCGGCAGGAATAACCAAGCATGCCCGAAGGGATTCCGAAGCAGAAACAGCCCAAGGCAATGCCTGCGCTGAAGCGTGTCAACCGCCACCTTGGCGGAATGAACATGGGAGAGGTCGACCTTGATGTCACGCCCATCATGAACGTCTTCATCGTGCTGATTCCATTCCTTATGTCAATGGCAGTCTTCACTCAGGTTTCGGTAGTTGAATTTTCATTGCCACCGGCCGCTGTTGCAGGTGCCGCTGGTTCCGATACGGCGATGAAGTCTCTTGACATTTCGATCGTGATTACACCCGAAGGTTTCCAGATCGTGGGTACCGGACGGAAGCTCGACATAATTCCCAAAAATCGCGGGCACTATCAGTTCGATCAACTCGGCGAGCTGCTCAAGGCGATCAAGTTTCAATATCCATCGCAAAAAAGCGTGGTACTTGTTCTCGATTCCGATGTCCTCTACGACGACATCATTAAATTCATGGACATCTGTCGCGAATCACAATTCCCCGATATTGGCCTGTCAGGAGAAATTCAATGAGCGGTAAAATCAAACTGTCAAAAGTCGGCAGCATTCCCGTGGTAAAACTCTCTGGAGAATTCACCACACAGAAGACCCCCGAGCTGTCAAAAAAAATGCAAACCCTTACAACCGAAGGTCACAAGGTAATTGCGATCGACATGTCGGAAGCTGCCTATCTCGACAGCTATTGCCTTGGTGTTTTCGTTTACAGCTGGAAGATGCTTCGCGAGGGCGGATGCGAGCTGGTCTTCCTTTCGCCAAGCGATTTCGTGCGTGACCTGCTTGATGAAACGAAACTTTCGCAGGTAATCAAGGTTGTCGAAAATCTGGACAGGTTCGAATGAGTTTTCCTGCAATGAAATCGCACCTCAAAAAGGGGCGCAAAGGCCACTCAGGTGGACGCGAGATAAAGGCTCTTAAGCCGCAGATCACTTCTGTCGTCGATATTATGACCTGCCTTCTCATCTATCTGCTTCAGAGCTTTTCCACCGACGAGCAGGTCGTTACGCCGAGCAAGAATCTCGAGCTTCCTATTTCAACTGCCCAGAAACCGCCGCACATGACGGTTGTCCTCACCGTCACCGACGAATACATCATGGCAGAAAATGAACGCGTGACAACGGTTGACAAAGTGCTCGCCACCGACGACATGACAATTCCGGAACTCGACTCGTGGCTCTCCGATCGGCGTGACCGAACTCTTCATATCGCCAAATATTCGTCGTCAACAAAATTCACTGGCGACATAACGATTCAGGCAGACAAGAAGATCCGCTTCCGTCTGCTCAAGAAAATCATGTACACCTGCGGTCAGGAAGGCTACAACAACTTCTCGCTCGCCGTCCAGAAAAAGGATACCTGATTTGCGTGAAGCGCGGATAATAGCAGCGGGATCATCCACGGCGATACTCAGCGACCGGGCGCTTGCGGCACGTCTGCGTGGTCCACTCTGGGGCCGCACCGATCTGCGCTTCGTCATTTTTATTCTTATCTCGTTGCTTATTCACGGCTATCTTCTTTATAGAATAAATACAACCAAACTGCCGCCGCCAAAACAAATGACGATCGAACAGATCCCAGAGCGACTGGCTCGTCTTATCATCGACAAGCCGATTCCCAAAGAAGCTCCGACACCAAAGACGAATATCAAGCAGGAAAATACTACGCAGACTAAAAAGACTATTGCCGATGAAACTCCGACTGGGCCGGTAACTCTGCCCACCGGCAAAGCGCCTGTAACCGAAGCACAGAAATCTGTCGCAAAGCGAACTGCCGCCGCAGAGGAGCGTGTTCGAACCGTTGGCGTACTCGGTATGTTGACCGGAGCCGGAACCACTGCCCGCGGGCCGGCAGTGGTAGATGTGCTCAGCGGTATCGATAACGGCAAAGAGCATCTGCAAGATCTCACCGCCGCACTCGACAAGGCCTCGGGACTAAAGCAAACGGCCTCCGCCGATCTCACGTCGCGTCAGCTTGTGCGAAGCAAAGACATTGGTCTTGCCAACGTAGAAAAGATCGACAACCTTGTTCAGGGAATCAAGTCCGGTGCCTCTGAAGCCACGCTGCAAAAACGCGGCGAGCTTGTTATTCAGCGGCCCGAAAGTATCGAAGGGGCAGCCAGCAGCAGCGCCCGACGCGACAACGATGCGATCAATCAGATCGTCGCTGCCAACCGCACCGGTATCCGCATGAGCTACGAGAAGTATCTCGAACGCATTCCCGGACTTGCCGGCAAAATTACCGTGCGGTTTACCATTGCGGCGTCTGGCGAGGTGTCGTCGGTTACGGTGGTCGAAAACACAACCGGTAACACCGACCTCGAAAAAGAAATTACTCGCAAGATCAGAATGTGGCAGTTCGATTCAATTCCGGACGGCGATGTGACAGTCACATATCCGTTCATTTTCAAACCGTCTTGATCTGGAAATATCCGATGAAACGACTTTATCTGTCATTGATTGTTCTCATGCTGGCCCTTCAGTCCTTTGCCGGAATCATCAAGCCGAGCAATGTGGTTGACATCTCGGTACAGGGACATCCCGAACTATCGGGCCGATATACCGTAGCCGATGACGGCACCATCGGATATTCGTTTCTTACCGATCAATCTATTACGAATATCACCACAGCAGAGCTTCAGAACGACATTACGATCAAGCTGGCACGCTACGTCGAAAACCCGCTCGTTCTTGTCACCCTCGTTGACAAACCGGAAATATCCGTGACGGTTCTCGGTCAGGTTGTGAAGCCGGGGCCGGTAAAGGTGTACGCCGGCGCCAGCGTTCAGGAAGTAATTGCACTCGCAGGCGGACCGCTTCCAACAGCCGACTACGACAGCGTGAAAATCATTCGACGCAACGGCAGCGACAATACAGCGCTCTGGTTCGATATGAAGGAATTCATGCGTACCGGATCGATGGACAACATGCCGAAACTCCAGCAGGATGATGTCGTGATCCTGCTCGCACAGGTCAAGGTCAACAAAGTGAAAGTGATCGGCGGTGTCAACAAACCAGGTTTCTACGATGTCACCGAAAAAATGAACCTGTTCGAGATGATTTATCTCGCAGGCGGCCCTGCCGAAAAGGCCGACCTCGCGCACGTTCGCCACGTCTTCCATGTCGGCGATAAAACGAAAGAGGAAGTTGTCAACGTCCAGTCGTACATCGACAAAGGCAACATGGATCAGCTTCCCAAAATCGAAGAGGGCGACACAATAATCATCTATACGAAATGGTTCGACTGGCGAACCTTCATGAGCGTCCTTACCAATGCCTTGCTCTTCATTGTGACGATCACTTCACTGCGCAACGCCTTGGTGCCGAAATGAACGGAGACAGATCTTGAATACCTTGCAGTACTCCGGAACGGGTGTCGTCAGCGGAATGCATCTGAAAGAATATGTCGCAATGCTCATGCGGCACAAACTCATCATTCTCAGCACGGCTATCTCGGTCGCCGTAGCCACTGCTGTTTTCGTCATACAAATACCCGATATTTACGAATCTTTCTCGCGTATTGTTGTCGAGCAGAAATCCGAAGTGGTCGGCGGAATCATGGCGAATGTCTCACGTCCGCTATCGTTCTATCAGGGGATTCTCGACAGCCGGACATTTCAGGAGAATGTGGTTGACAGCATCGGATTACCGGCGTTTGCCGCAGCTCTTCCTCAGGTCACCCGCGAAAAAGCGATGGAATATCTTGCTGCAAATGTCGAGATAAAAGAGACGCAATACACGTCCTTCCTGAAGCTGAACTTCCGT
>CAIOZP010000155.1 GCA_903862805.1 uncultured Fibrobacterota bacterium | reverse complement strand
GGCTAACCCCTTCCTTCTTCTTAGTTTTCTTAGCTTTCTAAAAAAACCGCCCCCTCCAATAAAGAAAAGAGGCCACCTCATTTGAGGCAGCCCCTTTTCACAAACAAAAAACTCGAAACTCAGAATCAGAGATTAGATCGAACCGGTAACTGCAACTTTTGTTGTAATTTCGCGGTTTGCGCCCTTGATTCTGACAATGTACATCGAAGGTGCCAGTCTGTTTCCAAGACTGATGCTTGATGCACCGGGCTTGAGTGAACACTTCTCGGAATGAACAACACGTCCATTGAGAGAAAGTATTTCAACATTATAGGCACCGGCAACAGGAACCGAGAAATTCAGGAAGCCGGTTGTCAGTCTGTTAACCGCGAAGACACCAGTTTTGACAGCGGTCTTCACGATCGGAATAATAAGGTGAGGAATCGAATCGCCATACACCGTTATGTTGGAAACCGTGAAGTTCGCAACGGTATCCTTGCCCATCCACTGAGGAGTGATGTGGATAGCCTTAACCTGCTTTGCGTCAAAGGTCGAAATCTTATTCCCTTCGGCCATTCTGAATGAAGAAATCGGAATCTTGCCGCTGTTGGCATCTGTAAGGGTGTTGGTCAGAAGAGCCTCGAACACATCGCCGCTGTCGCCAACCTCAAACTGCACCTTAAGAGCAGTATTAGTGTGGTAAGACAAGGACATGTGGTCGATTGAACCAAAAGAACTATCTGCAACAACTGCCTGGAAGCTCTCATCGATGTTCTCGACAAGGTTTTCAGAACCAGTCAGAACACCACTCACAACTGATCCGGTAATCGACGCAGAGGTCGGTGACCAAGCGTTGTCCGGGAATGTAAACGGTTTGCCAACGCTGTCCTTCGCCTGATATCCTTTGATTGCTTCGATCAATTCATGACCGCAAACAATCTTGGCATGAGCAGCTATACAGGTGTCGCGGAACGCTTCGAGGGCCAGCTGACGATCCTTGTAGGTGTTCCACTTTTTGGTAATCACAAGACCATACCCTGGCAGGTTCAAAGCGTTCTGAAGGGTGGCATTGTCATAGATCGGAGTATAGTAGTCGGTATGGCAACCAAACTGCAAGGGCGCCTTGCCGGCGTTCATGCGAAGATGAAGGTTGTAAGCCATAGTCTGTACCCACTCATCTTTGCTCATACCCCAGAGAATGAACATATTGAAGTCGAAGGCGGTGACCTTACCAGCGGTCGGACCTGTACCGCACCACTCTGCAGAGTCAACTGCAGCACTGTCATTGTTTTTCAGGCTCGGATCACCATCAATGGATCCGTTGTTGATCTGACGGTGCTTGGTGTAGATCTGTGCGCGAAGCGCCGGAGGAACAACCATGCAATTCACAGGAATTTCCCACACACCGGCAGGCATTGAATCAAAATTGATTACCTCACCGGTTTGTTTCTGGATGAAACCGTTCGGTGTGCCGTTGTCTGTAGTATAGGGCCACCATGCATTTGCACCGCTCATTACGTTGTCGTAGCCTTCTTCAAGACCGCAGTCGTACTGGTAATGCGAAGCCTTGAGCGCATAGAACTGATTCGAGTTCGTCTCAAGACGAGGAGCACGGAACGAGTAGATATTGCCAGCGCTCATGCCGAGAAGTGAAGCATCAGTCAACTGCTCTTCGCCAAGGTCAATCGCACCCTTCCATGCATTAACAGAAAGTTTCATGCCAGCCATTAATGCCCAACCATTGGTCAGAGCCCATGCATTCGATGGAAGGTCAAATAGCTGTTGTTCTGACAGACCGTTTGCGCCGGAATCAGGACCCGGGTCAAATCCCTCGCCGTTCCATCTGCCGAAACCAAGCGAAGTGTTGGGAAGCGGAGAGTTGGATTCCATGTGGTCGATAGTATGGTTTCCAATCTCATGCCCGGCAGCTAAGATTGCCTTCCATGCTGGAACAACCCAACCTGCCTGTACATCTACACCGCCCTGAGCCGTACCTATCTGCTGTTCGCGCCCCCACGCGTCCGCAATATGCAGGAATCCCGATTGATCCGCTACATACGGCTGCGATGGATCAACGTAGGAGCCGAACTTTGACTGGCGATCTTGCCAGCTTGGTCCCCAGGTTGGAATCTGCAATCCCGTAATCATGTTAAAAGTCAAATGAATGGGAGTACCATCATAGTTTGTTTTACTGGCGAGTGTCTTAACCGCCCATGAAATACCCAGGTCACCTTCTTTAAGATTAAGGTCCCATGGGTTAGTGGTGGTTGAATCAACATGAGGAATCTTGGACCACGAATTATCACCAGTGGGTGTTCTGTCCGTGTCGCATTCGTATATAGTCCCTTTCGCACCGGTGTATCCATTATCATCAAAGATGAACGACACAAACTGCTGAACAGAGCTTACCGGTTGGTTTGCCGGAGGGCTCGAGGACGGGAAAGAATAATCCTTTTGTGGGTCATAGGTGTAACTCGCACCTATTGCCATTGTCGTGCATGCAGCCACTGATGCCGCAGCGAGTAAATTACGAAGGTTCATTTGACCCCTCCTGGGTTCGGGTTTGGAATACATGATACTACCGCACATTACATCATATAATAGTAAATAACAAATCAGTTTGCCAATATTTGTGTTCTAATTTTCATTTTTTTTTACAAAATATTATTTGTTCCCGTTTTCTTATGAAATCGGTGCTGTGGTTTTGCCTGCTTTTGCGAGAAATTGTATGATTTAGGCTTTGCGCCGTTTGCAGGGAACATGTTTGAAACTATTTATGATGTAAATCAATGGCTTATTCACGAGTTTCAGATTCTATTTCATTAAATGGGCGCAAAAGCGAAGGAATATACCGAAAGCCTTACAGATAGATGTTATTGGCTGTAACATCCATATTTACAACAAGATGTGCATGG
>CAIOZP010000154.1 GCA_903862805.1 uncultured Fibrobacterota bacterium | reverse complement strand
TGACATCGAAGGCCGGAGTCAATGCGATGATCATTTCGTGGCTGTCGCATCTGGCCCTGATTCTTCAGGCGCTGTTTCTTTTGAAATCGTTTTGCGGCATAGGTGTGGTCGATGGAATTTTATGCTCGGCCCTCGCCTACGGCGCGATTTGTATGCTGCCGGTAAGTATTGGCAACATGGGCGTGCGCGAAGGAATGTTCGCGCTGTTTCTGTCAGGAAGCGGAATAGCAATCGGTGAAGGGATCGATGTGAATACAACTGCCTTGTCGCTTTCTATGACCGTGCTGCTGGCCAATATTCTTCTGCCAGCCGCCGCGGGTCTTGTGTGGCTTCTCGCCGACCGCATGAATCTCTTTTCTCCTTTGTCAAGTGCCGGTGGTGAACGCAGATGAACAGCACTGTTCAGGATCACGTCTTCACCCGCAAGCTTGAAAGTTTCACTCCGCTTTCGCGCGACTACTCCCGCTTCTTCTATACAGATGAAATTCGTGAGATTGCCGATAGGTATCATTCGTTCGACATTTTCAATCGGCGTGTTGTTTTTCTATCTATGGAAAACGCATTCGCCTCGCTGGGCGGGCTTGGAACGATTGTCAAGTATCTGCCGGCCAAGATCGCGCAGACCGGCGAACTCGTAACATTCATAACTCCGCTGTATCGCAAAAACGAGCGGGTCAAAGCAGCTATTGTTGCCGGTCAACTCGAAAAAACCTCAACCGGCAAAGTATTTGAATCGGGAAGTTTCAACGGCTCGTTTTCGATATACAAACAAAAGGACGCACCGGTTCCCTCGTATTTTATCGACTGCCCGGGCTTCTTCTCGGCGACTTCCGATCCGTATTCATACGACGATCCGCACCTGCTTCTTCGCGATGCGCTGGCTTTCTCGGTGCTGGTTCCGTATGCGATGCGTGAACTCGGATTGACGCACAACATAACGCTTCATGCGAACGACTGGGAAACTGCGCCGCTTGCGATCACGTCTAAACTTGCAATGCTTCGCGGGATTGTTCATTCTGTCAAGACAGTGCTTACGCTTCATAATTCATTCGATGCGAAATTGGTGCGTGTCGATTCGGTGTTTTTTCTCGGGCGACCGGCACCGAACAGTACTGTGCTTTCGGCCGCGATTCCATTCGTCGATGCGCCACTGACCACCGTAAGTGAGCAGTTCGCACGCGAGCTGATGGCCGATCCACTTCAGCGCTGGTTCTTCGCGCCGCACCTCGCTCCAATGCTTTCGCGAAATCCTCCGGTAGGTATCGACAATGGTCTTTTTGGCAGCGCATCCAAAGTGTTTACCGCCGATGCACTCGCCAATGCCAAAGACGGCAGCTTTACAAAATTGCTTGACGAAAAGAGAATCCGCCGCCGTGCTCTCGAAGAGGCACTTGCTGCAAAAATCGACAAGCGCATTGTTGGAAAACTTTCATTTCCCGACAAAAAAGGGAACATTCCGATCCTCTTCATGAGCGGACGCTTCGATCTTACGCAAAAAGGATTCGACGTTGTCTGCCATGCGGTAAAACAACTGCCACGGGGTAGTGTAAAACTGATCTTCAGTCCGAGCGCGCCGACCACCGCGCAGGCCGATCAATTCGAGTTCTTCGCAAAGACCGCTCGCGAACTCGACGGCGACATGGTGATCCTTCCTTTCCGCATAGACGACGAACTCTACCGGCTTTTCCTCGAAGGATCGAGCTGGCTTGTGATGCCGAGTTTCTACGAACCCTTCGGCGCTGCTACCGAAGGGTTCCTGCACGGAACTCCTGTGATCGCTCGTGCCACCGGCGGACTTCTCACTCAGGTGGATTCGGTCGAGCCAATCAAATATCCGGGCGCCGGTTTTTCCGTGCTTGACACAGAGAGAATCGCATCTGTCAAGCCGGACGGATTTCTTTATCGCGAGAATTACGATTCGTTCAATATGGTCGATCAGTGGCGGCAGATTTACGGAAGCCTCCCGCATGATCGGATGATGGTTCCGCTGTACCTCGCGATGGTCGATTCCGCACGACGCACCATCGAGAGTGCGATTTCCATCAAGGCCCATAGCGAAGCGTACGGGCAACTGATACTTAACGGACTCGACGCGCTTGAGCGTTTCAGTTGGGACAAGGCCGTTGCTAAATATCGGCGTGTCTATAACTGCTGCTCGAGGCACGCAATTTAATTCGGATACAAGCTGTTTTTATAAAATTTCGGGAGTGAAAATTGGCAGCACGTAAGGCGAAGGAAACCGTCGAAAAGACAACGACAGCAAGCACTAAACCGGCGACTAAAAAGCAAGCGGTGTCTGGCAAAAAAATTCTCATTGTGACATCGGAGCTGGCACCGTTTGCGAAGACTGGCGGACTCGCAGATATGGCCGCCGCAATGGGCGATCAGCTCACGGCAATGGGCCACGACGTGCGAATCGTTCTGCCGTACTACGCTTGTGTCAAGCGCAATGCCGGCGCAGTCGAGACGATCTTCGATTCGATGTGTGTCTGGATGGGCAAAAGCGAAATATGGTGCTCCCTCAAGCAAACCAAAACCCGCGGTGGTGCCACCGTTCTGCTCATCGAACAGGACAGCTTCTTCGATCGTCCCGGTCTCTATCACGATGCCGCCTACAACGACTATCAAGACAACCCGTACCGCTTTGGATTTTTCTCCCGTGCTGCTTTACAAGCTGCAATCGACACCGGCTTCTCGCCGGATATTATTCAGATCAACGACTGGCAGACCGCACCGGTCGCGGCTTATCTCAAGACATGGTTCTGGAACAATCCCGTTTTGTCTAAGGCTGCTTGCGTACTCACAATTCATAACGTCGCCTACCAGGGAACCTATGACGGCGCTTGCTACAGCTGGCTCGGCTTCAACAAAGATCATTTCGTTCCGCAGATATTCGAAGATTTCGGCCGCGTGAATCTGCTCAAGGGCGGCGTGCATTATTCCGACGCAGTCAACACGGTCAGCCCGACACATGCCCGCGAGATCACCGCACCCTACGGCGGCTTCGGCCTCGCACCATACCTCACAAACAAAGGCAATCTCTTCCGCGGAATTCTCAACGGCGTTGACTATTCCGAGTGGTCCCCGGAAAGTGACAGACTAATTCCGCAGAAATATTCCGTTGACAAAATGGCAGGCAAGGCCGTCTGCAAAGAGGCTCTGCAAAAGGCATACGGTCTCAATGTAGATCCGGGTGTTGCTGTGATCGGACTTGTTGGTCGTCTCGCTTCGCAGAAAGGTCTGTCGTTGGTTCGTGACGTGATCGAATGGGCGTGCAATGCGATGCATGTTCAGTTCGCGATTCTCGGCAGCGGCGATCCCGATCTCGAAACCTACTTCGGCGCACTGCCAGCGAAATATCCGGGGAGGATTGGATCGTTCATCGGCTTCAACAACGAACGTGCTCATTTAGTCGAAGCTGGTTCAGATTTCTTTTTAATGCCCTCGCTTTACGAGCCATGCGGACTGAACCAGATGTATTCGCTTCGCTACGGCACACTGCCGATAGTCCGCGCCACTGGCGGCCTCGACGACACCGTGGTCAACTACGATGAAGCCAGCGGAACCGGAACCGGAT
>CAIOZP010000153.1 GCA_903862805.1 uncultured Fibrobacterota bacterium | reverse complement strand
GTCGGCCATGCCGAAAACGAGTCGAGGTTTTTCAAGAAGCTGATTTATTTCTCCAAGGCAAAATCCCATGCAGAGAAAAATGATCAGCTCGAACAGCTTTTGTCTTCGCGCCGTCCGCATGCAAAAACTCTTGCCGCCGAAGAGTTGTCATTATTCAAAAAATGGTATTATGTGATTATTCGCGATATGCTGAATTACTACTGGTTCGTTGACGATTACGCCTCGCTTGCCGCCCGTCTCGATCCGCCGATAAAACCAGCCGAGGCCAAAGAAGCAATACAAAATTTAGAGATAATGGGACTCATCCGGAAAAATGAAAAAGGATGCTGGGTACCCGCTGAGTCGGTGGTATCCACTGGCGACGAAATCCAGTCTTTGCACGTCGTAAATTTTCATTTACAAATGTTGGACATGGCCAAACGCGCCATGGAAAAAACCCCGAAAAAAAACCGCGACATATCTTCTCTTTCGCTGGCACTCTCAGAGCCGAAGATGGATCTGGTTAAAAGCGAAGTCCGAAAATTCCGCAAAAAACTTTTGCAAATTGCAGCAACGGACGACAGCGCCGGCCAGATATATATGTGCAATATCCAATTGTTCCCAATGACCAGAACCGCAGGCAACTCTGGCGAAGCGGGTAAATAAAATGTTGCTTTCAACATTTAGAAATGTTTTTGCAATCCTCGTCGGGATCACGCTACTTTTTTCGTGCAGCCCTCAGCGCACAGCCGGTGGAGGTGGCACAGAAATAGGAAACGCAGAAGCGGTGGTTGGCACGATCTGCTCCCGCGACGGAACTCCGGCGGCCTCGACGCAAATCATACTTGTTGATTCTTCGTTCAATCCACATGTCGACACACCGGCGGGCAGATGCTATCTCGACACCACCGACATCAAAGGGAATTTTCTTTTTGAAAATATTCCCCATGGCACTTATTCCATCGAAGCAAAAAGTTTGCTTGACGGGACGCGACTTTTGCAAACTGGCCTGCACATCTCAGGCGATACCTGTGTCGCAAAATCTGATACCCTGAAACTTCCTGGAGTATTAGAGATCATCGACACTTCAAGCCATAAGGATCTCTGGTTGATCGTACCCGGTACTACGATCGACCGTCATTTCGCTGGAGCAGGAGATACGATAATCATCGATTCACTGCCAGCCGATCTGTTGCCGCAAATCTGGATTATCACGAGCAATGGCTCGACCCAACAAACCGACACACTTTCTGGTAGCATTGCACCGGCAGAGGGAGCAACTACCATCATTACTACCACAACAAAATGGACGCTTCTGCCGGACGTTGATTCCACCGGCATTAAAGATGTCGTCTCACTTTCCGTGGTCAGCGATTGTATCTATCGTCTATGCGCTCTTCCCGACAGCAACTCCACTGCATTCATAACATCCTCAGGCATAACCACGCGAATTATCGATTCGACAAATGCGATAATGGGAAAAACAGCATTGCCATACGGCATTACTTTCTCGTCATACCCATCTTATCTGTGGCTTGCTACTCAAGGTGGTGTCGGATATGTTTCCGGATCATCCCTCGTGGATTTTGCGCCAAGGTCGATAAGTAGCCGTGCCCCCGACTCGTTACGGGGAGATTTCTTCTGCGATCGCAACAGTAATGTCTGGATTGCATACAACGATGGGAAAACTTCGCGATGGAATTATTATGTCTGGAAGGATTACAACATTTCCAGCCCGCATGCCATATATGTAGACGGCGGCGCAGACAGTCTCACACCAGACACGATCTGGGCCGCGTCAACAGATTCCGGATTGGTCAAGGTAATTGATTCGGTTCAAACGGTGTTCAATACCGGCAATAGCCCACTGGTGGATTTACGGATAAACAGCCTTGCCGGAGACACCTCCGGAAATCTCTGGATGGCCACGCCACACGGGCTGTACCGGTTCGACAAAAAAACGGTATGGGATCATTACTCTACTGAAAATTCTCCGCTGCCGATTGACAACGTGCGAAAGGCTGTTGTCGATAGTTCCAATGCCGTCTGGGCTTCATACGGAGTCGCAGGCGATCCGGCGTGTGGAGTTCTTCGATATGGAAACGGCTCCTGGACTGTTTACGATTGCAGCAAACTTCCAGGCTTCGTTACTGGTGCGAATTACATTTCCGATATTGCCTTTGATCGCACTACAAAGGCCATCTGGATTGCGGTTTGGGGTCTGGGACTTTTCAAACTTTCTGAATAGTCACGTTTAGAAGTATTCCTATCCTCCACACCGCCTCAAATCTCAAAACTCAAGATTCAGTTCACCAGCCTGAAAGACGTTATTAAAGATCCGGATTCAACTCTGAGTAACACTACTTGCTTTGCAAATCTTCCGACATCAATTTGGAATGTCTGATGTCCTGCCGCACCGGTAATCTTTTTGGACTGGAACAGAGTCTTTCCGCTCATGTCAATCATCGAATATGAGATGTCGGTTGAATGAGGCAAATTGAACGACAGCGCCCAAAGTGTCGCGGAGGAATTTATCCTCTTCACTGTTGGGCATGTCGTAGCACTTACCAAATTATGCTTGAAGACAGGAACCGACGAGCCATATTCATTGGCTCCTATATCTATTGCCGCCCCGTAAACACGGGCATTTCCATCGATGTCTTCCGTTCCTGAAAGAGCACCAAGATCAAGACCTGCATTGATTGCCGGAGAAGAGGCTTGGAGGTGCATGTCGGTTGGCGCATTAATGAGCATAGGATTGGCAAATATTCCGTGGGCGTCGTCCCAATCACCTGCTGAAGAAACGGCCATGATAGAGGCGGTTTTAGCAGAATATGATTTACCTGAAAACACCACGTTTATTGCTCAGTTGGGATTTGCAGACAGATTGGAAAATCTGAGGTCTGCCAACGCTGCTTACGTGGCGGTGGATCGGGAGAGACATACGAATACGATCAGTAAGTCAGGTCTTCCTTATAGAAATAGCGCTGCGAAAAAAACAGCGGCTGATTTGAACACTGTAATCAGAGCCTTGTTTTTCTTCTATGACGACACGACTGATCAGGCTTATCTCGACGGATTCGACAAAATCCGTAATATTTCGGCACAATTGGCAGCGACGGCAAGACTTCGCAAGACAGATGCAGAGAATGCGGCGAAGAAGAATCCCACACCGACACCTGCGCCGAGTTCAACACCGAGTTCTGCTCCTAATCCGGGCGTGAGTTCGACTCCAAATTGATTCCGAACTGATTTTTTAGAAAGGGCCGCTCAAAAAAGAGTGGCCCTTTCTTTTGAATGAGTCCGCGCATTAAAAACATTTGGATTTGCTATTCCAATCGGTGGTTATCGTAAAAAACATTTGGATTTGCTATTCCAACAGGTGGTTATCGTAAAAACCATTTGGATTCGCTATTCCAACCGGTGGTTATTGCAAAAACCATTTGAATTCGCTATTCCAACCGGTGGTTATCGTAAAAAACATTTGGATTTGCTATTTCAACCGGTGGTTATCGTAAAAAACATTTGGATTTGCTATTTCAACCGGTGGTTATCGTAAAAAACATTGGGTTTTGCTATTTCAACCGACGATTTGACCAAAACATAAATAAAACTATCTGTATTTACATTGTCGTCTTCGCCATTTTCATACTTCTTTTTTCCAGCGTAAACGATTTATAAGCGCACACCGTATTTTCCCAAAGTTGACGTTTGGGTTATAATTGTAAAAGATCAGTTATGGTGAACATTAAGAATTTACGATTAACAGGCAGGCTAATCATTGCCGTGTTTATCACTGTTTCGTTGGCTCTGATTATCCCGTTTCACCATCACGATGATAACGAAGAACACGATGATTGTCAGATATGTCAGACCGCGATTCTGCCTGCACTGACTGAGCAATCCTTCGAACTTGCACCACTCGTACTGATTCTGATCGCGGTTCTTGTATCATTCGTTATTACTCCACTTGAAGTTTGTACGCATAGTGTTCTGCGGATTCGCGCTCCTCCATCGAGATTTCTTCCAGCCTGATTTTTCTTTCCAGTCGCAATTACAGCGTTTGAATTGTGATTATCAAATTCAGCAATCAAAGGTGGTTCTTATGAACGGACTCATCAGTTTTTATTTATTGATATTGTCCATTGTTTGTGTCATATCTTCGGCGAATGCTTCAGATAAAAATGACCGCATAATATTGGCTTCGTTTTATCCTATGTACATAATGGTGCTGAATGTGGCGCAGGGGATGACTGGCGTCAGGGTTGTAAACATGACCAAGCCTCAGACCGGTTGTCTGCACGATTATCAGTTGACGCCTCAGGATATGAAAACTCTCTCGACCGCGTGGGCGTTTGTAGTAAACGGCGGTGGCATGGAGTCATTTGTCGATAAGGCGGTAAAGCAGCAACCGAATCTGAAGATCATCAATGCCAGTCGTGGAATCGAATTGATAAAAGGAGACGGCAATGAAGGTGATAATCCGCACGTGTGGGTTTCTGTTGGAGATGCGATTTTACAGGTGAAAAATATTGCGGAAGGACTTTCTGCAATAGACCCGCCGAATGCAACGAAATACCACGCAAATGCAGAGGTGTACGTAGCCAAACTCGAAGCCCTTCGAAAGAGGATGCACGACGGCTTGGCGAATATTTCATCACGCGAGATCATAACTTTTCACGAGGCGTTTCCATATTTCGCGAAAGAGTTCAATCTGAACATTGTCGCAGTGATCGAACGTGAACCGGGATCGGAGCCGAGTGCGCGAGACCTTGCCGAAACGATCAAAATCATCCGCTCGCATAAGGTCAAGGCTCTCTTTGCAGAACCACAATATTCCCCCAAAGCGGCGGAGACAATTGCACACGAAACAGGAATCAAGGTATCGGTGCTTGATCCGGCTGCAAGCGGATCGGATTGTCCGGATGCGTATATCGACATAATGGAATCGAATCTCAAATCGCTTGTATCGGCACTGAAGTAAATCATTGGAAACGATCAGAATATGGTCGTTTCCATTTACAACAATGAAATGACAGACTATGCCAGAACAGACCTTTCTTAATGACTTTACGGTGATATTCATAGGGATTCTTCTTGAAGCATTACCCTTTGTTCTCATCGGTTCGCTTATATCGTCGGCAGTGGGCGTGTTCGTATCCGACGAGACATTTTACAAACTCCTGCCAAAAAATAAAATCGCCGGATTGTTTGCTGCCGCCTTTGTCGGGCTGGTTCTTCCGGTCTGCGACTGCACGGTTATTCCAGTGGTTAGAAGGCTTATCAAAAAAGGGCTTCCGACATCCCTTGGCGTCACGTTCATGTGTGCTGTTCCAATTGTCAATCCGACAGTCATCGCAGCGACGGCGTGGGCTTTTACTGGTTTGCCACACATGCTTTGGCTGAGAATCATTTGCGGTCTGGTGATCGCAATTTCAGCTGGCGCGATTATCGGACTGACCGGCGACAAGGAAAGCCCATTGAGGGAAACTGTGGATGCACATAAACACGATCACTGCTGCTCCTGCGGCGATCATCATGATTGTGGCGACGAGCACGAAAATGATCAGAAAAAACCAGGCTGGATGAAACGGGTTCTGAGCAAATTCGGAGAGTTTCTTACGCATACTTCGACAGACTTTATTGAAAGCGGAGCATTGGTCATTCTCGGTGCGATGATTGCCGCATTTGTCAATGTCGAAATCCCGCGATCCGTGCTGTATCCGATAAGTGGCTCTCCCATTGTTTCTGTTGCCGGGATGATGGGTTTTGGGTATCTGATTTCATTGTGCTCCAATGCCGATGCGTTTATCGCAAGGTCGCTTTACGGCCAGTTCACTGCTGGCTCACTTGTCGCATTCATGACCTTCGGGCCGATGATAGATTTCAAGAACACGATCATGCTGCTTGGCTTTTTCAAAAAGCGTTTCGTGTTGCATGTGACAGCGGTTCTTGCCGCGCTCTGCTTTGCCTGCGGTGTAATCATAAACATATTCAGGATATGAAGATGAACTTTGGAACTTTCAATAAAAATGTAATGCTGCTTGCGCAGATTACCATAAGTTTTGCGTTGTACTGGCTGATAAGTTCAGACAGGATACTTGTTTTCATCAGCCCGAGGTCGGTGATATTTGCGAAAATCGCATTCGGGGTTTTGGCTGTTCTTTCACTGTATGGCTTCCGGTCGCTTTCATCGCCATCGGCGAGACATGGTATGG
>CAIOZP010000152.1 GCA_903862805.1 uncultured Fibrobacterota bacterium | reverse complement strand
CAGAACAATCATCACACCGAAATGTTCGCCCACCGGAACCGTGCGTGTAAAGGTTTTAGCGATCTGAGAAGGGTGTGCATCTGTGGCAATATCGATGTCGCCCGATGTGTTTCCCAAAAGAAGATCGCGCACGAATCCGCCCGCGAAATAAGCCTGAAAACCAGCCGCTGAAATTTTTTCTGCAACAGCAAGCGCCGACAGAAACATGCCGGAGGTCTTTATCTGATTGCCTATTTCAAGTTTCATATTCTTCTTTGTCAATCAATGATGGCGTTGATTATTCCACCGCCAGCGACACGCTCACCTTCATAGAAAACTGCCGACTGTCCAAGTGCAGGAGCACGTTGCGGTTCGTCAAAAATTGCCCTTATCGATCCATCCGAAACGAACTCGATCTTGCACGGAACATCGGTAGAACGGTAACGGATTTTTACCGAGTACCTTAATGCCGAAGGAATTTCCCCCGGACACCAGAGCAGATCTCCTATCTCTATTCCACGTGCGAAAAGATCGGCGTCATCAACTGCAACAATCGTGTTTGCAGCAAGGTCGATTTCCTTCACGAACATCGGACGGCCAAGCGGGCCGAGTCCTTTGCGCTGACCAATAGTATAGCCGTGAATTCCAGTGTGCGTGCCAATGCGTTTTCCCGCTTTGTCAACGATTGGCCCCGCATGACTGTTTGCAAAAATATCGGCCGGGAGAAGTCCGGCAAAACAGAGATCCTGGCTTTCCTTTTTCGCAGCGGTCGGAAGAGAAAGTCCGGCGGCAATTTCACGAACCTCCGGCTTGGTCAGATCGGCAAGCGGGAAAAGTATCCGGCGCGAGTCGGCCGCATAAACAACCCACAGGAAATACGACTGATCCTTGTTTGCATCAGTGCCTTTGTAAAGCACCCCGTCGCGCATGATCGCATAGTGACCGGTTGCTACCGCATCAAAGCCCATCTTCATCGCATAGTCGAGCATGAATCCGAACTTTGCGAATCGGTTGCAGGCAACGCAAGGATTCGGTGTACGCCCGTGCAGATATTCCGAAGAATAATTGCCGATCACAAGTCGTCCGAAAACATCGACCGCATTTAATGTGTAGTGTGGAATTCCAAGCGTGTCACAAACGCGTTTTGCATCACGCACTCCGGTGAACGAACAACACTGTGCGCCATCATCATCGCAATCGGCATCGGGAAGTAGCTTCATTGTCGCACCGACAGTTTTGATGCCAGCCTTGACGTAAAGCGCCGCTGCAACGGACGAATCTACGCCGCCGCTCATCGCAACCATGACAGACTGGAAATCGCTCATTGAACGGATTCTGCAAAGAATAATTGATTAAACGCCTGATCTTTTTTCGCACAGCGGCCGTACTTCGGCATTAGCTCTCAGTGCTTTTCAAACGCAGGCGGTACTTTTATACGACCCGCTGAAAATCCTCGTAAGCTCTTCCGACACCGACACCCATACTGATCTGATGCTTCCACCCCAACCCATGAATCTTCCCGCAGTCCAACAATTTCCTCGGAGTTCCGTCGGGCTTGGTTGGATCGAATTTCAGTTCGCCCTTGTATTCGACCACAGCGCAAACGATTTCGGCGAGCTCGCGAATCGTCACTTCTTCGCCGGTGCCGATATTCACGATCTCGTTGCCGGTGTAGTTGTTCATGAGGAAGATACATGCATCGGCGAGATCGTCGGAGTAAAGAAATTCTCGCTTTGGTGTACCGGTTCCCCAGACAACAACTTCCGGCGCATTCGCAACTTTTGCTTCGTGGAAGCGGCGGATCAAAGCTGGCAACACGTGAGAATTTTCTGGATGATAATTATCGTTGAGACCGTAGAGGTTTGTCGGCATCACCGAGATGTAATTGGTTCCGTACTGACGGTTGTAGCTTTCGCACATCTTGATTCCAGCGATCTTTGCAATTGCATAAGGTTCGTTGGTCGGTTCGAGAATTCCTGTGAGCAATTGATCTTCGCTCATCGGTTGTTTTGCAAATTTCGGATAGATGCATGATGATCCGAGGAAGAGAAGTTTTTTCACGCCGACCGAATATGCCGAGTGAATGATGTTGGTTTCGATCATCAGATTTTCGTAGATGAACTGTGCCGGATACGTGTTGTTGGCATGAATCCCGCCGACCTTCGCAGCCGACAGGAAAACGTAGTCGGGCTTTTCGGTTTCGAAAAAGGCGCGAACTGCCTTCTGGTCAATCAGGTCGAGTTCGGCGTGAGTTTTTGTTATGATGTTTAAGTATCCGGCATTGTTCAATCGGCGGATGAACGCAGATCCAACGAGTCCGCGATGACCGGCGACATAGATTTTTGCAGATGAATTCATGCGCGTTTCTTCTGCTCTTCTGCCCAGTCGGCATCGGTCATGATGTCAACGAGTTCTTCGAACTTTACCTTTGGCTCCCAGCCGAGTTTGGCTTTTGCCTTCGCGGGGTTGCCAAGAAGCTGTTCTACCTCTGTCGGGCGGAAATATTTCGGATCGATCTTTAGAAGCACCTTGCCGGTTTTTTTATTGATTCCAGTTTCGTCAACACCGCTGCCTTTCCATTCGATTGGCATATCGAGACGGGCAAAACATCTTTCGATGAATTCTTTTACGGTGTGCATTTCGTTTGTCGCAAGCACGAAATCGTCGGCCTTTTCCTGCTGAAGCATTCTCCACATGCCTTCGACATAGTCGGGAGCATATCCCCAGTCGCGAAGGGAATCAATGTTGCCCATCGAAAGATGATCGAGGCGACCGGCTTTTATAGCGGCGGCGGCCATAGTGATCTTGCGTGTCACAAATGTTTCACCGCGACGTGGAGACTCGTGATTGAAAAGTATTCCGTTGCAGGCATAAAGGTCGTAGGCTTCGCGGTAATTCACAACGATCCAGTATGCATATAGCTTTGCCGCGGCATAGGGAGAACGCGGATAGAACGGCGTCGTTTCGGATTGCGGAACTTCCTGAACCTTGCCGTAAAGTTCTGATGTGGATGCCTGATAAAAACGGGTGTCGATACCGGTTTCCCTGATTGCATCGACAATTCGTAATGTGCCGACGGCATCTGTTTCGGCGGTGTATTCGGGAACTTCAAACGAGACCTTGACGTGGCTTTGAGCCGCGAGGTTGTAGATTTCATGTGGCTGGATTTTTTCGAGCAGACGGTTTAAGTTGCTTGAATCGCACATGTCGCCGTGGTGCAGGAAAAATGTTTTGTTGCTTATCTCTGGATTATCGTAGAGATGGTCAATGCGCTTTGTATTGAATGTGGATGCACGTCGGATGATGCCGTGGACTTCGTATCCCTTTTCAAGAAGCAGTTCGGCAAGATATGAGCCATCCTGTCCGGTGATTCCAGTGATCAGAGCCTTCTTCATAGTTCTCCTCAATTGCGCCATAAAATGTCCGGTATTTCAGTCGCCTAAAATATTATTTCCCAAATATGTAAGGAACCAAAATTGTGGCAACCTATTTCCCGATATGTGATTCACCCGAAACGTGTGCTGGGATAATGTCGGTTGCAGATAATATGCGCTGCTCAAGTTTTGGGCAAACTTTCGCGACAAGTCATTGTCTTTCAATTTTTCTGGAATCAATTATATTCAAAATTGGTGGTAAACTTTACAGAGGATTTGTAATGAGACATCGTTTTGCACAGTTTGTAGCACTCGTTCTGGCACTGGTTCCGCTTTCGCCACTGAGCGCTGCGGAAACAGTCAAACACACAGTTGCCTCCGGTGAATCAATCAGCTTTATCTGCATTACGCTTTACGGACATTATGAGAGTGCGATGAACGCCGAAATCCTGAAGCTCAATCCAAAACTTGCAGATGTCAATCAGGTAAGCAAGGGTTCCGAACTTGTTTTCCCTGCGCCAAGTGGTGCCGGAAGTCCTTCAAACCAGTTCGAGAAAGGTGCGGCAGTTCGTCAGGCCGTTACTACTTATGTAGAAGGTGATGTGACTGTCACCGGCAGCGGCGGACGCGTTGTGAAGCTTGCGCCCAACACGATTCTTAATCCCGGTGATGCGATAAAGACCGCACCCGGCGCGCGTGCCGAGATCATTGTTGATGGTGAATCGGTTGTTCGTGTAAAGGAAAATACCAAGCTGACTTTCCGTCAGGCGCACGATCAGGCGGCTGCAAATGTTCCGACAAAATTCTCGCTTGATTTCGGATCCGCATGGACCGCTGTCAAGCGCATGGCTGCGACGGTGAACCGTTTCGAGCTGACTCTTCCGACTGCGGTCGCAGGTGTGCATGGAACAGTTTATCAGGCGACAGTCGGTGACGACAGTTCCTCTGTTGTCAAGGTCTACGACGGCGCGGTGAATGTTCATGCCGTTCCTCCGCCGGATGAAACTGCCGGACCAACCGAGGTCGAAGGGCCGCACGAAGTCTCGGCATCCGAGTGGACCCGCATTGTACGTACAATGCAGCAGGTGAAGATTCCGCGTTCCGGCAAACCGGGTAATCCGGAGGCGTTCAAAAAATCGGAATCTGATTCCTGGGAGAAGTGGAACTCCGAACGTGATCAGTCGGCATTCGAAATTTTCGGTGAGACCCGATGAAGAAATCCTCTGGAAAGAGTCGTGTATTCGGCATTGCTCTGCTTATCGCGATTTTCGCGCTTGTCGTGTCGGCGCTTCATTTCGCGGTGCCGGTTATCGAAACCTCGCTCTACGATCTCTGCTTTGTTTTCCAAAAAGACTACGATAAAAATTCGCCGGTAATAATCGTCGGCATTGATGAGAACAGCATCAAAAAAGAGGGCGATATCCCTTGGCCGCGTGAGCGCATGGCTGCGTTGATCGATTCGATAAATTCGGCTTCACCGGCGAGCGTAGCATTCGATATGGTCTTCCCGATGAGACAGGATGCTGGCGATTCAGCATTGGTAGCTGCACTGAGCGGCGTGAAAAATCTGACGCTCGGATATCAGGTTGCAGGCAAGGCCGATTCAGCCGGTGTTCCCGACGAAATTGCCCGCTGTGCAATAAGGCTCGAAGATCCGTCCTCATCGGAACTCGTGTGCGGCTATGTCGCCAAGTCGATCATCGCGGGCGATCCGAAATTCGCCTCGCTTTCACGCCGTGCCGGTTTTATCTATGTGTCTACCGCAT
>CAIOZP010000151.1 GCA_903862805.1 uncultured Fibrobacterota bacterium | reverse complement strand
GTTGGTGCCGTACATGAGTATAGCTGATGCTCCATTCGTCCATTTGTCCAAATGATATGTTCCGTCGCCGCTGACCACGAATGAATATCCGGAAATTGCAGTGGTCTGCCAGTTGAAAAACACACCAAACGATTCGGCAGCCGATAGAGAGTCGATCTTGATGCTGTATGTGAATTCGGCAGGTGACACATCGAGGGAATGTTTATAAAGAGCCGGCGTAGGATCAGCGTTTGTAAACAGCGTCCCGGAAGTTCCGGACTGTGTCGTAACAGCGCCGGGCGTCGCCTTGACCCAATTTGTGGTGCTGGCGAAGTTGTCGGAGAAGACGACATCGGCCGATGCCGGTATCAACCATGCAAACGCAAGGGCAACAACTGTTTTCAAAACCGGAGTTCTCATGCAATACCTCCCTGATAACCGTGGGCTCACCGAATGTCTGAAAATATCTTTTCCGCACATCGGGAGTGATCATTTCGCAATATATAGCCGTATTGTCGAAGACGGTGTGCCGGTAGTTTATTTTATCGCGTATTTTCTTTTGTATATTGTTGATTGCGGCAGCGAACCATTTTCCGCCAACACAGAACGGCTGGACCAATGAAGAAAAAACTGATTACCCTGTCTTTCGTGGTAGCATTCGCGGCTGCCGCTGGGCTCGCAGCATCCCCGACCGATACGATGGTTCCCCTGAAACTCAACGGCGGAACCACGGTCTGGTTCGACTATCGCCACCCTGAGCTATCCGTCAATCTTTTCGGATTGAGAACCGGAAACATCGGCGACGGGTTCATGGCAACACCAAGCGATTCCACCGACGAATTCTTTAGTACAAGTGTTGGCGGCGAGATCGGCGATCCGCTTTTTTCCAATGTATCGCTTCGCAGCGACACGGCACTGAGGCATCACGACTTCGACATTACCGCCTATGTGCCGCTCAAGAAGATCCCGCTGTCGGTGCAGGTTTCGCACAGATTTGTCGGAACATATTCATCTCAGCAGGACACATTGGTTGGATACCGCAATGCAGTTCGCGGCGACACCATGACCGCAGGCAAGGAACCGATGATCGACGAAACCGCAACGAAATTCCGCTGGAATCGCAGCGGACTCGATGTGTCGCTCGGCGTTGATGCCTACGGCAAATGGCTGATTGTTCCGTTCAACGAATATCCGGTTTACACGAAGGGTTACGTCCTTTCGCTTGACGCATGCGACTCGCTTCCTTTTCGCACGAAGGTTTCACTAAGCACAGCGTTTGATCATTATCGCGATTACAATAGAGGCAAAGACAATTATCAGGAGCTAACCGACAACCTTACGAATGCCACGCTTTCGCACACGACAAAGGGCGATGCGGTGGTGGCGCTTGACGGAACGATAAATACCCGCACTCAGGATGGCGATCGTATCGGTTTTTCTCTCGCGGACACAATGGCAAACCGGATATTCTGGAAAATGTTCGGTGGCATCTACGACGATTTCCATCCCGATGCCGGATTCAATTTCGCGCTTCCTTTTCCGACAAAAAAAATCCACCTGTCGTTTCTCGGCGGTGCCGCGCTCAAATATCGTCCGGCTGATCGCGACTTTAAAGCTTATGCATTCTGGGACACGCTTCAGGTTGACGGAAACGGCATCGAATACCGCACTGTTGACGCATCGATTCTGCTGACCGGCACGCTCAC
>CAIOZP010000150.1 GCA_903862805.1 uncultured Fibrobacterota bacterium | reverse complement strand
GTGCCAACCATATAGAAAGCCTGCTCCGGCAAATTGTCGTGCTTGCCTTCGACAAGTTCCTTGAAGCTCCGCACTGTATCGGCGAGCGAAACGAACTTGCCTTTCATGCCGGTAAAGACCTCGGCAACCGAGAACGGCTGCGAAAGGAACTTCTGGATCTTTCTGGCACGGGCAACGACAAGCTTGTCCTCGTCGGAAAGCTCTTCAATACCAAGGATAGCAATGATATCCTGAAGATCGTTGTAGCGCTGAAGAAGTTTCTGCACATCGCGGGCGACCTTGTAGTGCTCTTCGCCAAGGACGTTTTTGTCTAGCATCTTCGAGGAAGATTCCAAAGGATCAACCGCCGGATAAATACCCTGTTCGACAAGCTTACGCGAAAGAACGGTCGAAGCGTCGAGGTGGCCGAAGGCCGTTGCCACGCCCGGGTCGGTAAGGTCGTCAGCAGGAACGTAAATCGCCTGAACAGACGTGATCGAACCCTTTTTGGTAGAAACAATTCGTTCCTGAAGCTCGCCCATTTCGGTGCCAAGCGTAGGCTGATAACCCACAGCAGACGGCAGACGTCCGAGCAACGCCGAAACCTCGGCACCAGCAAGAACATAACGGAAAATATTATCGACGAAGAACAGAACGTCCTGGCTCTTTTCATCGCGGAAATACTCGGCCTGAGTAAGACCGGTAAGCGCAACGCGGAGACGGCATCCCGGTGGCTCGTTCATCTGGCCGAACACGAGAACCGTGTTTTTGATAACGCCGGACTCGGTCATTTCGTGGTAGAGGTCGTTACCTTCACGGGTGCGTTCGCCGACACCGGTGAAAACAGATACGCCACCGTGATGCTTCGCCACGTTGTTGATGAGTTCCATGATAATAACGGTCTTGCCCACACCGGCACCACCGAAAAGTCCGACCTTGCCGCCTTTGCGGAACGGAGCAAGAAGATCGATGACCTTGATACCGGTCTCGAAAATTTCGGGCTTTGTTTCCTGATCGAGGAAAGACGGCGGATCGCGATGGATCGGCAGTTTGTAAGGAGAATCAACTTCGCCTTTGTTGTCGATACCTTTGCCCGCGAAGTCCATAAGACGACCAAGACAGGCCTCGCCAACCGGAACGTGAAGCGACGCGCCTGTATCGATCACATCGAGTCCGCGACGAAGTCCTTCGGGAGATCCCAGAACGATCGCACGAACGATATTGTTGCCGACGTGCTGCATGACCTCAAGCAAAAGCTTGTTGTCAGTTCCGCTGCCCTGAGTCGTAACTTCACGGGTGATTTCCAGCGCATTGTGCAGCGCGGGCATACGACCCGGGCCAAACTCAACGTCAATAACCTGCCCCATGATCTGGGTAATCGTTCCCTTGTTCATTCCTGCATGACCTCGCTTGTACCGGTTATTTCGGCAATTTCTCTGGTAATGACAGCCTGACGAACCTTGTTCATTTCAAGCGTCTGCGTTTCTATAAATTCACCTGCGTTGCGCGTGGCATTGTCCATTGCATTCATACGTGCGGCAAGCTCGGCTGCGTAGGAATGACGGATCATTTTGTAGAGCTGGCCCTTCAGCCATTGCGGAATCAGCGTCTTCAGAACCTCTGCCGGTTCGGCAGGTTCTACATCGATTTCGCGAGAAATTTCTTTCTCGGTCTGCTCGCCCGAAACAGCAAGAGGCAGGAGCTGAAGCGCTGCCACTTCACGCTTAATCGCCGACTTGAACGTGGCGCTCACAATCCAAAGCTCGGTAAGATTCTTTTCGTTATAGACGCGAAGAACTTCGTTAACGACCTTGTCGGCAATCCCGAAATTCAATCCGCTGAAAATCCCTGGGAAATCGAGACGTTCTGGCTGACTTGTTTTTCGTGACCACTCGCAGGCTTTTTTGCCAATTGAGCAAACCGAAACCACTTTGCCCGGATTGCGCTTGATAAGTTTGTCGGCCTCACGAAGAAGCGATGTATTAAAATCGCCGCAAAGACCTTTGTCGCCAGTGATTATTACAACACCTATACGACGCGCCAGATCTTCGCTGTTGCGAGCCTTCACTACATAACGGCCGATATTGGCATTCAGCTCAACGGTCTTGAGGAACCGACGAACTACCGCCTCAAATTCGCGAGGAAAAACACTCGACTCGACCATTTCACGCTGGGCACGCGCGAAGCGAGCCGCCGCGACCATTTTCATGGCACTGGTGATCTGCCTCGTTGATTTAATGCCCTTGATCTTCTTGCGAAGTTCACTTATGGACGGCACGACGCCCCCTTATGCCTTTTTCTGCTTGTAGGCTTTTACGAGAGCTTCGACACGAGTTTTGATGTCGTCGTCGAGTTGTTTCTTTTCTTTGATCGTAGCAAGAACATCGGCGTGGCTCGCGGCTGCATAATCATGCAAACCGGCTTCCCATGAACGGATGTCTTCGATAGGCACATCATCAACAAAACCGTTTACCGCCGCATAGATCACAAGGATCTGATTCTCGACCGGCAGTGGCTTGTACTGATCCTGCTTGAGAATCTCGACAAGTCGATAACCGCGGTTAAGCTGCGCCTGCGAGCTCTTGTCGAGCTCGGATGCGAACTGCGCGAAAGCCGCAAGCTCGTTGAACTGCGCAAGATCACCACGAAGACGACCGGCAACCTGACGCATACCCTTGATCTGGGCGCTGCCACCGACTCGCGACACCGAAAGACCCGCATTGATAGCAGGACGGATGCCGGAGAAGAACATTCCTTTTTCGAGGAAGATCTGACCGTCGGTAATGGAAATAACATTTGTAGGAATATAGGCGGAAATATCACCAGCCTGAGTTTCGATAATCGGCAAAGCCGTAAGAGAACCACCGCCGTTTTCTTTCGAAAGGCGACAAGCACGTTCGAGCAGACGTGAATGCAGATAGAACACATCGCCAGGATAAGCTTCACGACCCGGTGGGCGGCGAAGCAGAAGCGACAGCTGACGATACGCCTGCGCGTGGCGGGTAAGATCGTCGTATATGCAAAGAACATCTTGGCCGTTCCACATGAACTCTTCGCCCATTGTCACACCTGAATAAGGTGCAAGATACTGGAGCGGAGCCGCGTCGGACGCCGTGGCGCAAACCACGATCGTGTACTCCATCGCACCGTGCTGCTGAAGCGTTGCAACAATATTTGCGACAGTAGAAAGCTTCTGACCGATAGCGAC
>CAIOZP010000149.1 GCA_903862805.1 uncultured Fibrobacterota bacterium | reverse complement strand
GGAAGGGGAAGAAGGCGTCGGAACCGAGAGAAACGCCGTTTTTACCGGCAAGGTAGGCGCGTTTTTCATCCATGCTCATGCGTTTTGGTACTACTTCGTAGTTCGCCGCCCACTGGGACTCTTCGGCGGGTGAGAGAAAATCTTCGAGGAACTGGTCGATGGCATTATTCTGTTCGGCGCGGTTGATTCCGGGCTTGAATTTCATGCCGAGGACTGCCGGATGCATGCGCATGAACCATTTATCTGCTTTGGCTGCGGCGAGTCTGGTGCAGTGAACTCTTGACTGCTGGCCTGCGCCGACACCGATCACCTGTCCATCGTAAACAAATACCACCGAGTTCGACTGTGTGTATTTAAGCACAATCTGCGCGAGAAGCAGATCGCGCTTTGCCCCTTCCGGCAGATTTTTGCTTTCTGTGACGATCTTTTCCAACATTGCAGAGCTTGCAAGAAGGTTGTTGCGTTTCTGCTCGAAGGTCACGCCGAATATCTGACGCTGTTCAAGTTCGGCAGGGACGAAGGTCGGATCAATTTTGACAACATGATATTTGCCGTCGCGCTTTGCCTTGAGGATTTCTAAGGCTTCGTCGGTGTAACCGGGGGCAATAACTCCATCGGAGACTTCGCGTTTAAGGATTTTCGCGGTTGATGCATCGCAGACATCAGACAAAGCGGCCCAATCGCCGAAAGACGACATGCGATCGGCTCCGCGGGCACGAGCGTATGCACAGGCAAGCGGCGAAAGTTCCATGTCATCAACGAAACAGCTCTTCGCAAGTTCTGGAGAAAGCGGCAGACCGAGTCCTGCACCGGCCGGACTGACGTGTTTGAATGAAGCCGCCGCCGGAAGTCCGGTAACTTCCTTCGCCTCTTTCACAAGCTGCCAGGCATTTAGCGCGTCACAAAGGTTGATGTATCCGGGCGCACCGGAAAGAACCGCGATCGGCAGATCGCCGCTTTCGACAAATACCCGTGCAGGTGCCTGATGCGGATTCACGCCGTAGCGAAGCTTCATTTCAGTCATTTGAGATCCCGTATTGATTTTTATAGATCCTGTTACGCGTGCCAAAATACTTTTTGACATGCGCGCAGCAGAAATTCACGGGATCAGGCGGAGAATATTGGCGGATAGTCGGAGAGAGGCTTGTCTGAAGAGCAATTTATTGGGCCAGAGATCTTAGGCGGATCAGAATCCGGCGAGAAGACCGAGATTGAATCCGGGCGGTGCGCCGGATCTGAAACGCAGCGCGGCATCGACATCGAACAAGGCGGTTCTGATCGGTGCCGAAACACCTATTCCGATGGTGAGGAATTCCCAGTCGTTCTTTACAAACGAATCGCTGCTGTTACCGTTTGCCTTCTCGATAAGATTGTGAATGTCGATTGCGGATATGTTGCTCCCAGCCCTGAGTTTGAGGTAGTCCTGGAGAAGTGACAACTCGATGCCGCCGCGAATGGTCAGCGATGTTCCGCGCATCTTTTCAAGATCCATCGCGAACATTGTTTGAGGAACGCCTTTGGTCTGATAAGAAAAACCGGCAGCCGCAGAGCTTGGCATTGATGCATTACTGCTGCTGTCGGAATACTGCGACCGCACGAATCCGAGGTTTTTTAGAACGATGCCGCAGGTGAAACGGCTTGGCGAACGGTACTGTGCACCAAGATCAACTGCGTAGGCATCGGAGGAATATCTGCCGAGGCTGTTACCCTTACCGGTATTGAGTACGCTGTAGATTCCTTTGACAAATCCGCCGACACCAAGACGATTTCCGAAAACGTGGCCGAAGCCCGCTCCGCCCGCGACGTCGTATGGTTTGATTGATCCGCTTATGATGTTTCCTTTTTCGTCACGGAGAGTATCAAAGGTTCCGGATGAGAAATAATCCACAAAGATTCCGGTGCTGCTTTCGCATTTCGGC
>CAIOZP010000148.1 GCA_903862805.1 uncultured Fibrobacterota bacterium | reverse complement strand
TTGCCACTTCGATCATTTTGGCGGGCTCGACGAAGTTCTCAAGGCATTCCCCAATGCCGAAGTCTGTGCATCGCCGGACGCCGGAATATTTCTGTCCGATCCTGATAAAAACGGTTCGTCAATGATGGGACGCCGCCTGACCTACACCGGCCCGAGGCGTGATCTGCCCGATGGAATCGCCACCGTTGCAGGTTTCGAGATCTCGGTTTTTCTTATCCCAGGTCACAGTCCTTGTGGTCTATGTTTTCTTTTGGACGGGAATCTTTTCTCCGGCGATGTACTTTTTGCTGGCACAATAGGCCGCACCGATTTCCCTTTTTGCAGTGAAGCCGTTTTGCTTGACGGAATAAGAAATAAACTTCTTCCTCTTTCCGACGATACAGTGGTCTGGCCTGGTCACGGCGGCCGCACTACAATTGGTCGCGAGAAGCGTCTCAATCCATTTCTGGCTGAAAGCTGATTGACGAAGAAATTTTCCGTAAAAGATTGCAAAGAATGCCGCAAGAGCTGCGGCTCTCAGCGATGTCAACTTGCACTGTGGGGATGAATCCTGGACAGGGGATTGATTGTCAGAGTTACCATATCGCAAAATCAGCTTGCATCCAACGCGGTCTTTGGGATACCGCCCAGACCAGATACGCGCTTCATTTCAACTTTAGCGGCCTTTACAGGCGCCTCAATTCAGATTGACCTTGATTGTTTGCGTCTGACCATCTTTTCTTATTTTGGCGAAATACATACCACGGGCAATCGGCAGAAGCGACACGACAGAACCGGCAGCGGCGTTCTGCTTCATGATGCGGCGGCCGCTTGGATCGAACAGTTCAACAAGCGCTTCGGCTCCGAATGCCGTCACGAGAAGTTTTCTCTCCGATACTGTTACGAGATTCCGTTGGGCGGCTGGTGATCCGTTTTGCGAAATGGTGTTCTGGGTACTGCTCAGATACGGTCTTGCAGTGTTGAAGGCGGCAAGTTTGTCGTAGAACCAACCGGAGTCGCCGACCTGTGTTACATTGGAACCGAGGTACATGTCGTAATGTCGTAGTAAGTGACCGACGACCCGGCCACCGGCACTGTTCCTTTGTCCTGATTGGCGCAGCCCGCCATCATCCCGATGAATCCGGCGTCGAGGTATTGTTGGAGATGATCAAAGAAGTAGGGAAAGAAAGTGTCTTCGTAGCGATTGGCAACGTTCGGAAGTCCTTCGTGACCAATCGAAATCTGCCAGCCGATAAGCGGCAGGTTGACGGCTTGCGCGAGTTTATTGGAGAAGCCGATCCATCGGGAATTACCGCTGCTGTCCCAGTTGAGCGTGGTCGCATAAACGCTTGCCGGTGTCATGACTTTCCAGCAGCCCAGATCGGTTCCGTTCTTTTCTACACCGAGAAAATCGCCGCGGTATGGCGTTGTTCCGAGCAATGCAGTAAGGTATTTCGACTCTTCACGGGCGGCGATGTCGATATTGTCCTGCGTGTCCTGAAATAGACCGAGCGTTGTAGCATTGGCAGGTTTCCACGCCCAATGCGCCATGAGGATTCCTGCGAAGCAACCGGGGTCAACATGCTTGAGCGTTTTGATAATCGCACCCGGAAGATACGCCAGAGTGTTCTTGAATTCGTTCGTATCGGAAAGCCACGGGATGCCGATGTCGTTTATGTGACAAGGGGCATTGAAATGATTATCGGCAATTGCCGACCAGTCGTCCTGCGTTCTCGATGGGCCGGTATCGTTTTCACGCGCATGCTGGAGGATATATCCC
>CAIOZP010000147.1 GCA_903862805.1 uncultured Fibrobacterota bacterium | reverse complement strand
CGCCGGCAACAGAAATGCCGGTATTGTGTGGAATAGTATCTTGTGAACTTGCAAACGCCGATCCAGTAAACAGAATCGACAAGATGACAAGCAAAGCGATTTTCTGATAGATGCCGGATAAATTTTTCATAACGATATTTCGGCCAGGTTGTTGTTTGATAATTTCAGATTGCGATCCTGTTACTAATATATTTGGATCCTTCACCTGTTGTGAGTCAAAAATAGTTCAAACCGAAGAGTGATTGAAAAATCTCATACGCGCAACAGCCTCTACAACAAAAAAGGGAAGAGCCGTCAGCTCTTCCCACGAATATTCCCAGAAACATGGCTTTCTACGGGTAGAAAACTACGCCGGCACCGAATTGCAAGGGCCACATCACAATGTCGTCGTTGTACGAAGAAAGTAAATCGGTAGTCGAATATGTCCCCCAGCGAAGGCGGGCGTCAAATGTGAAACCGAAATGAGTAGATGGCAGGATTTCAAAACCAATACGTGCGCCCAAACCATAACCGAAACCTATGCCATGTGAGTCGTTGGCGGTTACACTGTTCAGACCTGAAGATCCTGATGAATCGGGAGTAAACGACTTCTTGGAGAACGGCAGAGAGAAATCACCCAATATTCCGGCATTGAGCTTGACCGGGAAGAAGCGCTTGGTGAAATTGACACCGAATGCCGCGCCGGGAGCAACATAGGTGTACCGGAGGTTTCCAATTGAAGCTTCAGTCAGGGTGGTGCCAAGAAGGTCCGACCCTCGAACTAATACATGCCGGTATTCTATATGGCCAATAGCAAGCTGAAACCCAGCATCAATCGCGACAAATTTCCCTACACGAATAGATGCCTGAACATACGGATAGAACCACATGTTGTCTGTCTTCGAGGAAATTTGATTCTGGTAATTATATGAATTTAGCGAAGAGCTGTCATAAACATGCCCGAAAGAGTCGGGATTTGCGAATTGTATATGAGCGGTATCACGCGTTCCGGGGAAATGTGCCCTCACACCCCACGGCGCAAGATAAAGCCCCAAACGGATGCCGGTACGATTCTTGTTTTTGGCTTTCCAAGAGTTTTCTTCAGGTGCCGGAGCCGGAGTCTCTTCTTTTGCCGGAGGCGGTGGTGGAACAACGGTATCCTGTTTCGGAGCAGGTTCCTCTTTTTCTACGACCTTTTCTTCTTTCTTTTCGCCTGTCTCTATCTTTTTCGTAGAATCGGCGCCAACGAGCTGTCTTGCGATTTCAGGAAGATGCCCCACTACGTCTTCTATTCCGCCGTTGACATCGACCGACACTACGCGCTCGACTTTTGCCGTTGCCACGTCAACTGTTCGCAAATTGACAAGGTACATCGAACCGAGCTTTCCTATAGATCCGGCGACGAGATCCTGAACACCGAGAACCTTACCCATCTGTACCATGCAGGCTTCGTCGGTACAGGCTCCGGACTGTTGGAATCCCTGCTCCTTCATGATTTCCTGCATCTGCTCACGTTCCATCATGGCGACTACGCCGGTATTGAACAGCTCCGAGCGTAGCCTGTCGGCGATTATATCTGCCTCACCTTGCGAAACTCCTTCGGACCCTTTGATGCCGATGACCGCAAAATTGCGCTTGGCCGGTGCCGAGTTCATCGACGAAATGCTTTGCGCCGAAATGCCGGAACTGATGATAGAAAGTGCAATAAGTCCGCCGATAATCCTGCTCATAAATCTCCTCTGTGCAGTGGCAATGCAGCAGCCCAGCTTAAACAAACCAAGTTAAAAAGCTACGGGCCCTACGCGGTCAAAATAAAAAAAGGCGGCACCGACGGTGCCACCTTTTTAAGAAAATTTTTACAAGGCTCAAACTGGCAGAACGCTGACAAGCTTCCTGTTGTTGTATGATACCTTGAAAGTAACTCTTCCCTCGATAAGCGCAAACAAGGTGTCGTCTGAACCTTTGCCGACATTTTCGCCGGGATGGATACGTGTTCCACGCTGACGCACGATAATGTTTCCAGACTTGATGACCTCGACGCCGTACCTCTTGACGCCAAGCATCTGAGGATTCGAATCACGGCCGTTGCGGGAACTTGACGCGCCTTTTTTATGTGCCATTATTTACTCCTGTTTACTCTGCTTCAGGCAGAAATTGATGTAATCTCGATCTCGGTGAAATTCTGACGATGACCATTTTTGCGGTGATAGTCCTTGCGACGGTGCTTCTTGAGGACAAGAACTTTCTTGTCCTTTCCATGAGAAAGAACCTTTGCTTTGACCGATGCACCGGCAACTATCGGAGATCCGACAGTCACAACGTCGCCTTCGGAAAGAAGAAGGACGCGATCAATCGTGATTTCCGCACCTTCGTCACCGTCAAGAAGCGGAACACGGATCTTGTCGCCCTTGGCAACCTTGAACTGGAATCCGCCCTGTTCAATAATGGACATCATATTAGAAACTCCTTACAGTATTCTGCATAAGCCGGACAAATATAGTTTTCCGCCAAAAGAGAAAACAAGGCATAGGGAAGAGGTTTGGAGGGTTTTTTATTGGCTATAGATATTCGGTTTTTATGAAGACTTCGTAGAACAATATATATGCTCCAAGGCACGAGCTTCTTTTGGCATAATGCACCACACAAAAAGCGCCGACAGATTTTCATCCATCGGCGCATCAGATTCAGTAGATCAAACGAAAATCAGAAATTGCTTTTCAGAAGCTCGAAGTAGGCCTGTGGATGTTTGCACACCGGACAGACATTTGGCGCAGACTCACCTTCATGCACATGCCCGCATTCAAGGCAAAGCCACTGAACTTTTTCCGCCTTTTTGAATACCGAACCGGCTTGCACATTTGCAAGAAGCCTGCGATAACGCGCTTCGTGATGAGCCTCGATCTTTGCAATATTGGTATAAAGCGCAGCGATCTCATTAAAACCCTCGCCTTTTGCGGTTTTTGCAAATGCCGGATAAAGCTCGGAATATTCTTCGTGCTCACCGTTGGCCGACGCGAGCAGGTTTTCTTCGGTGGTTCCAACCTTGCCAGCAGGATAAACAGCAGTGATTTCCACCGGCCCGCCTTCAAGATGTTTGAAGAACAGCTTCGCATGAACACGCTCGTTCTCGGCAGTCTCGAGGAAAAATGATTCGATCTGCTTGAAGCCTTCTTCCCGTGCAACCTTCGCAAAGAAAGTGTAACGGTTTCGCGCCTGCGACTCACCGGCGAAAGATTTCAGCAGATTTTTTTCGGTCTGGGTTCCTTTTATCGAAACAGACATTTTGTTTTCTCCTTATGCTTTCAGGCTTCGACCTGCCAAAGCCCGTGAAGGTTGCAATATTCGCGGACTGTTACTTTTACTTCGGCCGGAATAGGGAAAGTAGCTTCGGCAACGGTGTCGGAAGCTCCGAATTCGCGTCTGCAAACCTTCTCGGCGGTCAATACCTCGATCAATACAATGTGATGTTCAGGTGTCATGGGATGCGCAACGGAACCGACCTTGATCGTCAGCGAAGTTGCAGATCTCTCGACCACCGGAACGTGCTTCTCCTTCGAGGCATCGGTGACACCGGCCACGAGCAGAGTCAGCGGCTGGCCGCAACAAATTGTCTCTGGGTTTCCACCAGCCTCAAGAATCTCCACGACCTTGCCGCAGAGCTCGCATTTGTAGATTGAACGTTTCTCGATAGACATGATTCTCTCCTTGTTGAATGGATCACTTCAATCAAAATACATCTGCCAATTTACCGGAGCACAGGTAATTACCGATCAGTGTCTGGTGACAATAACCGCTTTCTGACGGCAAAGCGAAATTTAATACTCAACAGTGGCAGCTGCGGGAAAATTGCTATATTATCCGGTTATGATAAATATCTGCGAATACATCGATTACCGTAAATATTTATCAGACCTCTTAGCCAATAAACGTAAACACGGCGATGCATACACCCTCCGTGCAATCCATAGGCGACTTGGAATAAAATCTACCGGGTATTTCTCGAATTTGCTGGCTGGCCGTTTTGACTTATCCTTGGAGCTTGCCGATAAAATTGCTGAAATGTTCAGCTTGTCTGATGACGAAAAGGTTTATTTCAAGAACATGATCCTTTTCTCACGTGCCCAGACCGTTGACGAGAAAAATCATTTCTTTGAGCTGATTCAACTTACTTGCCAACCATTAGTTCGCCTTTTGAATAACGAATCTTTGAATCTTTTTGCAAAGTGGTACTACGTTCCACTCAGGGAATTACTTGTGCTGAAACCTCAGCTGACGAATTCCGAGCTTGCCAATCTTCTTCTGCCACAGATTCAGACGGTCGATGTCGATTCGGCTGTAGATATTTTGGTCAGGGGTGGATTTATCCGGAAAACCGATGCAGGGAAATGGGAACGATGTGACACCGCTCTTACAACCGGAAACGACATAGACTCATATTTTGTTGCCAGATTTCAAAAAGAAATGATTGAACTGTCGTTGCGTGATTTAACTTCAGGAGAATCTACACAGCATGATATTTCGGGAGTAACACTTACGGTGTCTGAATTGAGTATGGAGCAGATCAAAAAAGAGATCCGCGTTTTCCGTAAGAGGATAATGCAGATCGCAATGGCAGATAAAACACCAGAGCGCGTTTACCGTTGCAATATTCAACTGTTCCCGCTGTCCAAGGGAAGAGACAGTGAATAGTTTCCGCCTTTTTTTACTGTTGGCAGCAGTGCTTTTTCTGAACTGTTCCACTTCATACACCGATGGCGGGGGCGCAGTTGAGGACGGAAATGTTGTCAGAGGTGTGGTTCGGGACACTTGCGAACGACCTCTTTCTGGCGCACTGGTTGAGATCGTATCAGATCAATTCAACCCGATCAAAGATTCCATTCCTAAATGTGATTCCGTTAGAACAGACTCAACTGGCGCATTTGTCATCCATTCAAGTCTCAGGCAATCGGGTATGCTTTGGATTGTTGCAAAAAACGGCCTGGTCGCATCGAATAAAGGCACTATACCCAATAGCGCCAACCTCGATATAACCTGTTCGTTGCCATCGAGCCTGAGCATCGTTGTCCCTTCCAACCAGATTGGCAAGTTGACTCGCGTTGGAATCATCGGAACACCTTTCGTAAAAGCTATTTCAGGGAATATCTCAATTGTGACGGTCAATGCGCTTGCGCCTTGTGACTCACTTGAACTTGTTGCATGTGACTCAAGCGGGAACATGATGACACTCGACAGTGATCTGTGCATCAACATCGGATCAAGTGTGATCGAAGATACAATCGGTGTCATTGAGATGATAGCACTGCCAGGAATCACCCATGGAGCGACTGCTCTTTCATTCTTTGGTGATACTCTTGTCTGGTGTGACAGCTCCGGACTTCAGCGTTTCATTATTGGCATCACCGGAATCTTGCGCCTTGACAATCCTTTGTCCGGACAAATTATCAGACAATGCAAACACATCGGCGATGTTGTTGTATGTGCAACATCCACCGGCATCTCGATGGTAAATTCAAGCGGATCTGCAACGAACATTACAAGCGATACATTGGGCGGATCTTTAGGTGGAATGATGCAGATCGCCCAAAGCGGTGACAGTGTCGCGATTCTTGTCGGGGACGATGGTTCGCTTTGGCGAATGAAAATATCCGATGGAGTTGTGTGCAGGATCACAACCATTTGCAACATGAAGACTCTGTCCAGCGATCAATTTGTTGTGCGATGTGCTGGTGACAGCGGTCTATTTTCCATACACATAGACAGCACAACACAGGTCATCAAAGAGAGCCGCCCTTTCGGGCCACTGCCGCCACCACATATTGCCTGCTATGGTACAACCGATGTATGGGTAACGTCAGATACCAATTTGTGGTTATCTAAAACAATCGGTATGGTGATTTTCTCGAAACCGGTTTCGAATATCCCGGATGACCGCTTGTCAGACCTGCAGGTTTCTCCGGATAGCGTGCTATGGACATTCGCGTTATCCGGCAGTGTTGACTCGTATGATGGAAAGAAATGGCGTGTCTTTGACAGCAATAATTCTCCTTTGTCAGGAACCAATTTCCCCCAATCAATCACACTTCAAGGTGCTACTGCCTGGGTTTCGAGTTCACAGGGATCAATATTCAAAATTGCCGTCAAGTGAGCTAAGTCAACCCGCACAAAAAGGCTCATAGCGTGCTGTTCAGATCGGGAATAGTTGAGTCTATAAAAATGGGCCGCCTCGTTTCGAGACGG
>CAIOZP010000146.1 GCA_903862805.1 uncultured Fibrobacterota bacterium | reverse complement strand
GTATTGACCTCCACCGACGATTCGACTTGGACACCCCAAGTTTCCGGCAGCAGCGCAACTCTGAACTCGGTTGCGTGGGATGGAGAATCGTTTTTTTCCTGCGGATCATCTGGTGCAATCATCAGTTCGGCGAACGGATCGCAATGGCTGCCGGAAACAAGTTCTACCACAAACGAATTGAAGTCGCTTGCAGCATCAACAGGGAAAGTCGTGGCCGTCGGGAGTGGCGGAAAAATCGTCACGCGAAATTTATCCACCCCGATAATTTCAAAACCCATTTTTGAAAGATCGAATTTTTCGATTACAGAAATTTCGCGAAGCAACAATCTGGTTCGATTGACAATGGTGAATCATGCCGGAGAAATTGTTCATGCAGGAATTTATGATTTGAGAGGTCGTCAGATTGTAGGTGTTGATGGAAGAAGTGACAGAAATGGAATTCTCTCTTTGTCAATGAATGGAATTGCGGAGGGATATTATCTGGTGAGGATTTCTGGTGCGGGTTGTGGATTTTATTGGTGATATTTGTCTGAACCATGATTAATCGGATTAAAGGATTTCATGATTATTAAATCAAGGTAATCATGATAATCGTGCAAATCTAGGTTCTGACAATTCTTCCGCGTAAGGAAGGACGGAAGGAAAACCCGATAGAGAGCTTGCGAACGATAGGGTTTTGTGCGAAGCGAAACGCGAGTACCGACCGGAGGGTAGCCTGGAGGAGTGACGGTCGGCGCCGACCCGATGGTACTTTGCACCAAAGCTCGAACGCCGGTACGCCCAAAGTAAACTCCTTTGTTTCTCTGCTGTTGAAAAAAACAACAACACTTTCCACCCAAAAACCAAAATCTCCCTACCTACCTACCACAAAAATGAGTAATATTAACAGTATGAAAAAGATTTTCGACTACCTTGACTACCATGAATTCCTGAGGGACTTCTACACCGAAAAGAAGCAGGAAAATTCCTTCTTTTCATATCGGTATATGGGGCTGAAGCTGGAGCTTGATGCCGGGTTCATCGCCAAGGTTCTGCAAGGGAAAATGGATTTCGCGCTCAAGTCGATTCCCAAGGTCGCCGCATTCTGCAAGCTCAACAAAAAGGAAGCTGACTATTTCGATTCGATGGTCAAGTTCGGGCGTGCCAAGAACGAAAAGGACGTCAAGCTCTATTTCGAGAAGATGCTTTCGCAGCGTGGGGTGGACTCCTGCCGGATCGAGGAGAAGCAGTACCAGTTCTACACCAAATGGTACCATACAGCGATCCGGTCTCTCCTTGGATATTATCGTTTCTCCGGGGATTATCCTGCTTTGGCAAAGAAGCTCTCGCCTGCGATCACGGTCAAGGAGGCAAAGGGAGCCATCGCCTTGCTGACCGATCTCGGCTTCATTGCAGTTGACAAGGAGGGAGTATATCGTCTCACCGACAAGATGATAACCACCGGCGATGCGTGGCGATCTGCTGCGATTCATACCTTCCAGCAGGAGACGCTTACCCTTGCACGGGAGGCCCTTGATCGTCATCCCAAGGAAGTACGTGACATATCGACCATCACCGTTGCGGTTTCACACGAAGATCTGATGGAGATTCGTGCCCGGGCAAAGGAGTTCCGCCAGTCGATACTCCAGATGAAAACCGGCAATGAAGTGCCCGATGTCGTATACCAGATAAACATTCAGGTCATACCGCTGACCACGATCGGAGCGGAGTGATGCTGCGCAAATTATCTCTATTTCTGTCAACGGCCCTGATTGTCGGCTGCTCCTCCCATGTCGCCGACACGAACAACGGTTCGGAAACCACCAACGGTTACTGTGCTGTCGTGCTTGCTACAGACGGATTGCCCGCCAAGGGTGCAGCGGTTTATCTACGCACCACCGATTACGTAAGCGACACAGGTTCTACCGATACAAGCAAGACTGCCGATTTTGTAACCGACTCGAATGGCGTTTTCATTATCGATTCGATTCCGGGCAGCGCGGCAGTTCTCTCGATTGTTTTCAATAAAAGTCAGGCAGTAGAATCAACGATTGGCAAAACTGCGCATAAAGGTTTGGACACCCTTCGTCTCGAAGCGGCATCGGCGCTTTACGGCACGGTAAATCGTACGAATCTTTCATCGTCAACAAAGATATT
>CAIOZP010000145.1 GCA_903862805.1 uncultured Fibrobacterota bacterium | reverse complement strand
TCAGCAGGAGATCATCGGGATGCATGTGTTTGCCAAGTACCCGCTCGTATTGCGTAAGAGTCACAGGATCGTCGTCAATGCACAGCAAATTCATATTCTTTTCCGATCAGTTGATACCGGCCTGTTTCATTTGTGGGACGTAGCGCTTGTCAACGTTGCCGATGTGCTTGATCAGCCAGTCCCACAGGAATTGCACAATGCTTGATGAGACAAGCCCCTTGCCGGATTCAAATTCCGCCTTGAAGCTTGCTACTTTGTCCATAAATGCAACGTGGGCAAGTTTATGGTTTGCGATGTCGGAGTAATTCGCTTTCTCCATCAGTTTCTCTTCATCGCCAAAATGCTTTATGACATATTCGGTGAGCCGGTCTATCGTCGCCGAAATCGCATCACGTCCCTTGCCGTTGACGATGGCATCGTTGAGATCGTTGATGAGATCGACAAGCTTGCGGTGCTGCTGATCAACTGTTCCGATTCCTACAAGAAGATTCTGAGTGAGTTCAAGTTTTACGCTCCTGATTTTGAAACCGGAGACAACGGCGTTGAGCCCCTTGGTCATTCCGACAAGTTCGCCCGCCGACTTCTTGGATTGGGAAATACTTCCGGAAACGTCGCCGATTTCGAAATTAACCTTCTGCATATTTGCCGAAATTTCACGCAGTCCTTGCGACGATTCCGAAACGTTACGCGCTATTTCGGTGGCGGCATAACTCGCACCCGAAATGTTTTTAGCAATCTCGTTGGTCGTCGCAGACTGCTGATCAACGGCCGAGACTATTGTTCGAGAGATGATGTTCACGTCTTCGATAATCTGCGCCATGCTTCCCATTGAACCAACCGCTGCCTGAGCGTTGTCCTGCATCTGTTCGATCTGCTCCTTGATCTCTCCTGTAGATCGCGATGTCTGGCGGGCGAGTTCCTTCACCTCGTTGGCTACCACAGCGAAGCCTTTGCCAGCATCTCCGGCTGATGCCGCTTCGATGGTCGCATTTAGTGCAAGCAGATTGGTTTTATTCGCAATGTCGCTGATTACCGACACAATACGTCCGACCTCCATAGCCGATGTGCCGAGCTTTTCCATCATGGCCTTGGATGCATTCACCTGCTCCTCGGCCTGTGCCGCGACCTGCGATTCCTTCTGGCAGTTCATCGCAACCTCAGATATAGAAGAGTTCATTTCTTCGACGGCACTTGCAATGGTTCCGATCGTGGCACTCATTTCCTCGGCTGCCGCCGTGATGGAAAGCATTCCCGAGGTTGCCTCTTCGGTGGCGGCTGCGACAGTGTTCGAGCTTTGTTTCATCACTTCGGCACCGGCGTATATCTTGTCGAATTCTTCGGCGAAGTTCTGCGACACACTACCGAGTGTTCCGCTTGCGCCTTTTATTTCACCAAGCATTCCAGTCATACTGATGCCGAGTTTGTTGAGACCGAGAAGAATCTCTGCGACTTCATCATTTGCCCCGGCTGCGACATCGGAGCGCGCAGAAAGATCACCGCCGATGTATGAATCAATCAGCTTACCGCATTCTGTAATCCGTGAGGTGGCTTTCATCAGCGAAACGACAAGTGCTACTGCCACAACGATCACAGCCGACAGGACATACATAGCCGCATGGGCATGGCCGGTCATTATTAGCACGATTGCCAACGCTACACCGGCTATTGCCGATATGCAGATGTTTTGCGGCTTCAGAAGACTCTTCATATTTCACTCCTTAAAGATTTGTTACGACATGTAAACCGGCAGCACCGGTGCTATTACAAAACAAGAGGCGGGATTCTACATTGCATAGGGAGCGGGGGCAATGGTTTTCTATATCAATACTATTTCCATCAGGTGCCTTTTCCTCTCCGCCCATTTTCTTCTTGCAGTCTTCGTTGGTATCAATGATTTTAGACCTGACCAAGAAAGCATGATGGAGTCGCAAGCATGGCTGAGAGTTTCAAAGACCTGGTTTTTTCGCCGGAAGACATAATAGATTTTCCATACGGAATTCCCGGATTCGAGGATCAAAAGAAATTCGTAATTGTCCGAATGCCGGACTTTCTGCCTTTCGAGTGGCTCGTTTCCGCCGATGGTTCGGGGCTTCGATTTGCAATCATCAATCCGATGGTTTTCCGCCCCGATTATTCGCCGAATATCATTAAGGAACAGCTTGGCGATCTCAAGTTCGACTCACCCGAAGAAGTCCTTATCTATTCGATCGTGACACTTCGACCAAATCCGGCAGACTCAACGGTCAATCTCATCGGGCCTGTATTCATCAACAAGAACAAACACCTCGGCAAACAAGTCATTATCGAAGACGAGAAATATTCCACCCGTGACCGGATTATCCAAGGCTAACCGATGCTGATACTTACACGCAAAGCCGGAGAATCCATTCGCATCGGTGACGACATCGTGATCAAGATCGTCGATACCGACAGCCGTCACGTTAAGATCGGCATCGAGGCACCTCGCAGTGTTGCCGTCAACCGCCAGGAAATCTTCGAGAAGATCCAGAAGGAAAACCGTGCGGCATCGTCGTCTCAAGATGAAAGCCTGCGCGGAATCGCCGACCTTCTTCGCAGCGGAAACCTCAAGAAATAATTGCCGCGAAAGCGGATGGATTTTCCCGGTGGCATTCATACAGCTACCGATTGCCGCGAATGAAACGTGTTTCTCCGGCGGCACGATGATTGCAAATACCTGATAACGCGTATCATAGATCAGGGGAAGAATCATGGAAAACAATCGCATGGCAGACGAGGGAATCGCGATCGGCGATGTCTCGAGAATCACTGGAATACCGGAACACACCATCCGTTACTGGGAAAAGGAATTTGCAGACGTCCTTTCTCCGCTTCGCACCCGCGGCCGCCAACGCCGTTACAGCGACGAAGATATTGCAATGATAGAAAAAATCCGCGCGCTTCTATGGACGGAAAACTTCAGCATTCGTGGTGCGCGCCGGATTCTCAAAGGTGACTTCGTCTCTATTACCACCGTTAAAAAGCCATCGGTGATCTCTTCGAACATTCCGACCTACGATGGCAGACGGATAAATTCGATTCTCGAACAGCATCTGGCGACTGCCTGATCATGAACGCGGCAAATGAAACTGCCGCGAGGCTTGCCTATCTGCGAAGCGAGTTCCTCGCCGGAATACTTTCGTGGAAGGAATTTTCCTACTCGGCCGCAGTTATCTATTCCGATGCCGGACTTCCTGTTCGGGCCGCAGCAATAGCCGGACGCGATCGCCCGCAGCTTCGCTCTGAATCACGCACTTGCGCACTTGCCATGATCGTCAGAGATGAAAACCAAAACATTTCTGCACTGCTTGACACCTGCGATTTATTGTTTGATGAAATCATCGTTTGCGATACCGGTTCCACCGACGACTCGGTTGATGTTGCCAGACGATACGGTGCAACGATCGTATTCCACAACTGGGATGACGATTTTGCCTCGGCACGAAACGCCGCGATTTCAGCGGCCCAGACCGATATGGTCATGTGGCTCGATGCTGACGATGTGCTTCCTGTCGAATCACACGGTCATATTCGCGAACTTGTCGAGAAAACCATTCCGGCGGCTTTCGCTTTTCGCATTGTGTCAACCCGTGATGGCGTCGCAGAACAATCGCTTCTTCAGACAATATTGTTTCCGGTGCTTGACAATGTGCG
>CAIOZP010000144.1 GCA_903862805.1 uncultured Fibrobacterota bacterium | reverse complement strand
GCGATGTTTGCGGCAGCGCTTCTCGGTGCGACCAGTGCAGGTTACGACAAGTTCCTTTTGCAAAGTGAAAAAATTCCGCCGGTGGCACTTCAGTTCTGGTTTGCGGTTTATTTAGTGCCGGTGACAGGAATAGTTCTGCTGCTTTTCAGAAACAAGCGTGAAAACGCAGACCGCTTCCGCTGGCATTGGGCGATTCTTCTCATCGGGATATTTCTTATCGGTTCTGATTTTGCATACTTCCACGCCATGTCGGATCACACGGCATTGCTTTCTCTTTTGTCAACCATGCGCCGATCAAACGTGATAATCTCCTTTGCCGCCGGAGCGATCCTCTTCCGTGACGCGAACATGAGACGCAAGATCGTCCCGCTCATCGGCATCCTGACCGGCCTTGTGCTGATACTGATCACCGGCTGATTTGCGCCCGCTTTGAGTGACTGATCACTTTTCCCTGTCGAAAAAATTGTATTTTGCCCTTCGTCTTTTCAGGGGAAATAATGGATCGCAAATTTTCAAAACATTTCCAGAACGTGATCGGCTTCGCGTTTATCATGGTTTTGCTGACGCTTATGGGCGGCATCACCGGAATGATCTACGTACATCAGCTGAATAAAACTGTTCCCTTTGAAATGGTTTTGCTGCTTAGCAACTCGATGTTCATTGGTATTGGGCAGTCACTGATTTTCGGCGTGCTTCTGCCGCTTGGCTTTGCGTTTGTAGGGTGGAGCATGCGCGATCACCTTGCCGCCAAGCGTGTGCTGTGGCTCTCGCGTTCGTTTCGCGTTTACACAACCGGCGCGTTGCTGACCACGATCGTGCACATATATATGAATGTAGCACTCGCTTCGATGCTGATGCGCGGATCGGCCGATAACCTCGCCGCTGCCAACGCCGATCTTTTTTACGGCAGCCCTTTTTTGCGGGCGATGCTGTACTCCGGTTCGCACATAGTCCTCGCCGCCGGAACGTTCTGGTACGCGGTGATCCTTTGGAAAAGTCTTGTCGATGTCCGCCGTGCGATAGAAAGCATCTCTGCCGAATGAAGATCGTCCTGCGAATCTTTTCCTATATTTTTGCCATTGCGATCGGCGCGGTATCATCTTGGGTTGCGTTTAATCTTTTTGCATTTGTCAATCACGACGCAACGCCGGTTTCATCGCAGACTGTTTCGATTGAGCCCGAAGCCGCAGCTGTCGAAGCCCGCCTGAAATCATACAGAACCGACCTCGAAAACGGACTTTGCGGATTTTCAAGCGCGGTATCAAACGACAGGAATTTCTCGGTGAAACTACTTGTCGAACAGGACACCGCCGCCGCAGAGGTCGTCGGAATCGCTGCGCTTTACAAAAAGGCAATGCGCTTCGACTTGCTTGACATCTGCGACTCGGCCGGCAAAATCATCTCCGATGGCGATGGTGCAGTTCAAGGATCGCTCGTTCATACGAACCCATCTTCGCAGGATTTTCTGCCTATGTCCGACTCGCTTGTGGGCACAGGGAAAGTGCTTACTTTACAAGCGAGAATCCCGTTTCAGTGTTCTAATGCGCCGCTCTTCGCATCGGGTGGTGTAATACTTGACAATTCCTTCTTCAATGAATTTTCGCCATCGCGTGACTGCCGCCTCATCATGCGCCACAACGACGAGCTGTTCGGCATGGATGCAGTCAAAACCATCTCGCAATATTCCGACGGAAAGATTCTGATAGACAACGAGCCATGGATCGCGGCTCCCATTGATCCGGGTTTCGGGGCCGACTGGCAGGCATGGATCGTGATGCGAAAACCGCCGACGGTGTCTCAACGCTGATAGAAAACCTGCAAGGGAAATCAAAATGATTTTCGGGAAAAATTTTTTCTGGCTGATGATAATCGTTTCGGCGCTGGTCGTGTCAGCAGCAGGCAAAGATGTCTTCCTCAGCCAGACCTTCATCGATACCTCGATTCAATCGGCCTATTACAACTTCCTTGCCGCCGGCCCTGAAGCTGGCGCTCCGATGAAGCAGGAGCAGGCGATTACCCATGCAAAGGCAGTGTCGGCAAATCTCAAACGCCTTGCCAAGGGGGACCCAAACGAGCGATACATTTTGTGGAAACTTTCTGAGCTCGACGCGCAGACCTACCTCGAAGAAAAAGAAGTCTTCATGCGCAAGATGTACGCCAATACAGTTTCGCTAAACGACCTCGTGGCGAAGTTCAATGCTGAGACAGGCAAACCGCGGCCCGACTTTTCGGTGCTAATGGCGATACAGGCTCAGGCGGCCGATCTTTCTGGAAAGAAGGGTGACGAGCTTTGGGGTTTCATTGACAAAAGGAGAAAGAATCTTGCGGCAGAGCTTCCTCCACTGACACGAAACCTGCTTGACAAGGGGAACTTTGACGCGGCGGAAAAAGAGATCGAATATATGAAAGCAAGCCGCAAATACTTGCCGATCGATGCCGATCAGATTGCTGCGATGGAGAACCGGATCACCGCCGATCAGAGCTCGCTCAATATGCGTGATGCGGTCACCGGTGCCCTTGCGCGGCTTCAGTCGTCGGTAGCATTTGCCGACATTGGAAACGCCCGCAACGAGATGTCTCTGCTTGATGAACTGATTGGCACAAACCGTCTGTCGCCAGCCGAATCGAAGTCATATATTGCAAGTGAACAGAAGCTTCGAGAGGCTCTGCTTCGTGTCGATGATTCGCTCTGCGCCGCGGCCGACAAGCTCAATTCAAGTGGCCAAACCGATGCCGCTATAGATTTTGTCAACAAGGTTTTGCGGCCCAAAGGTGTCGAACGCGCGCGAATCGCCGACATAGAAAATCGTATCGCTTCAGGCAGAACAACCTCGATCGATCAGGCCGACGAAGCGATCAACGGTGAGATTGCCAATCTGTCAAGCGACGACGGCCACGGCTTTTCAATGGATGATGTTCAGGCAAAGGCGGCCAAGAAGGCAAAGGCCCGTGCCGACAGCATAAAAGCTGTTGAAGATGCACAGTATCGACGCGATCACGCATCAGAAATCGCTGCTGCCGAGCGTCTCGGAAAACAGAAGCAGAAGCAGATTGAAAATGCAAAAAATGCGCGCGACGAAATCTATTCTCTCATTACCGACAAACGGATCGGCAAGGCAAGACGCGTTTACAACAGGAACCTCGACGACCTGAAGCTGCTTGACAAATGGCAATTGATCAGTAGCGATCTCGACAAGGCGGAAAATCCGCAGATTGCCGAAGTGGCAGTTGCGATTGCGCCGACACAGCAAGTGGCACCCGTGGCGGAGCCAGTTCGGAAAACATCTGCCGGGTCACCTTCATCACCTCAGGCAGCCAAGTCAGCATCCGATGCCGAAGCTCTTCAGGCACTCGATGCAGCGTCGGCTACGGCGAAAGCCTCTGCACCTGCTGCGACCGATCCGACGCAAATTGCAATCGAGATTTACACGAGCCTTGATGCTGGTAACGTCGATCTTGCCCGTAAAATGTTTGATCAAAATAAAAAGCTCCTTGAGACCGGCGTTTCTTCGGAAATGCTCGAAACGCTTCGTGCGACAATCTCCGATGCGGCAAAAATCAAGCAGGCAGGCATGGTCGCCGATGCAACTGCGACCACCGACACGGTAGGTCAGGGCAAAACCGAGAAATGCATCGAGATGATCTATGAGCTGCTGGCACAGAATCGCCTGAGCGAAGCCAAGTCGCTTTACGGACGCGAAAAAACCCGCATCCAGAAATACTCGTGCCCTGAAGCCGTTGCTGCACTTGAGTCAACCATCGCGGCATC
>CAIOZP010000143.1 GCA_903862805.1 uncultured Fibrobacterota bacterium | reverse complement strand
CATTGTCGATCGCAAGACAAATCTGATGGATGCCTTCCGCATGGCCGACGATGTTCTGTTCCATGCGACCAAGGGAATCTCCGACCTGATCACCGTTCACGGTCTTGTCAATCTCGACTTCGCCGACGTGCGCACGATCATGAAGGACATGGGCGACGCGCTCATCGGAAGCGGATGTGCCGAGGGTGAAAACCGCGCGCTGCTTGCAACCGAAGCCGCGATCCACAGTCCGCTTCTCGACGATATTTCTATCGCTGGAGCCAAGGGAATTCTCATTAACATTACCGGTGGTGACGATCTCTCTCTCATCGAAGTCGGCGAGGCTACTCAGCTCGTTCACGACACGGTGGGCGAAGACCGCGACACGAACATCATCTTTGGTGCCGTGATGGATCCGGCCATGACCGGCAAGGTTCAGGTCACAGTTATCGCAACAGGTTTCTCCGAAACATCGGCAAGCTCGAAGCCCGAATTGACAATTGCGAAAGCAACTCCGACATTCACGCCGGTTGTCGCACCTGTCAAGGCGGCAGAGCAGCTCCGTTTCCCGCTTCCTGAAAAGGAAAAAGAGAAGGAGCGCGAGACCTCGGTGATTTCCGAGTCATCGAACAACATACGGATCATTGATGCAATGCCTGCGCCGCAGCCGGTAATCGACGAGAATGTTTTCTCGACGATGCGTTCCGATATGCCCGATCTGCGCGGTTCCGACGACAGCATGTTCGAGATTCCGGTTATGGTCAGACCCGTGTCGCAGCTCGAGCCGGCGCTTATGCGCTCACAGGCTCCGATCTCGGCAGAGGCTGATCTCGAGATCCCGACCTTCCTTCGCAAGCAGATGCAGTAGTCGCGTTTTGTCAACCGGAGCGGATGGGCACCGTGCCTGTCCGCTCCCAATAACCGGAGACGCCGATGATTGAACACAAGCTTCGTATGATAGAAAGAGCCATCGAGCGACATCATCACATCTACCCGTGCCGCACCGCCGAATCACTTGACGAATGCTTCACCCGCTCGGGCGGAACGCTGTTCTTCTGGTACAACACCGACGACCACAACACGCACATTATGTCGGAGGATATTTCCGACTGGATGATCGGTGCGGAGTATTCTTATGCGAAGGACGAGGCCGTTCTCGAGCATGCATGAGAAGCCCTTCTGGAAGCGTCGCCGCAACGATCTCTATTGTGTAATAATTGCCACGCTGATTTTTCTTGTGAGGGTTTTGCCCAGACGAGTCGGCCTCGCGTTCGTGTCACTTCTCGGCCGTCTGATTTTTCATGTCTTTGCACGCGATCGCAAACGAGCCATCGAAGGCTTGCGCTTTATCTACGGAAAAGAAAAAGGCGAGGTCTGGGTTCAGCGCACCGCTCGCGCAGTTTTCAAAAACATTGCAATGAATTTCTACGACGCGGCCTTTCTCATTATGTCAAGCAAGGAACGTTTCGACAGCATTGTAAAAGTCGAAGGACTTGACAAATTGCGAAAAGCAACGGAGGAAACAGGTTGTGGTTGCATTGTGATTTCAGGTCATCTCGGCTGCTTCGAAATCATGACCCACGCGGCGGCACGAAACGGTGTGAAGTGCACTACCGTAGGCCAAAAGCTTTACGATCCCCGCATCGACAAAATGGTCACAAAGATGCGCAGCGCCGATGGCAACATCGTCTATCTTCACCGTGACGGAAGCGCGCGGGACATTGTGCGGCATCTGCGATCGGGCTGGCAATTTGGTGTGCTAATTGACCAAGACACCCGCGTCGAGAGTGTGTTTGTTCCGTTTCTTGGAGTCCCCGCAAAAACACCATCGGCACCGATAAGAATGGCAATGAGTTTCAAGATACCTGTTGTCGTTTCATGGACAGCACGCCAGCCGGACGGTTCGCATATTGTCAACTATAGTGATCCAATAAAAATGCAGGATACCGGAGATTCAGAAGCCGATCTTGTCGCAAACGTGGCGACTGTCATGAAGCAATTTTGCGAGGCACTTGAGAAGTATCCCGATCAATGGGTCTGGATGCATGAGCGATGGAAGACCCGTCCTGAAGGCCAGTAGCCTAAACGAAATATTGCCGTTTTGTCAAGCGCCCTTTTTCTTCCCGCTCTCCAGCCAGACATTTTCTTTTCCTACAACAGCTCTTATCATTTCGAGAGATTCTCTCGAAGGATTCACCAAAAATTTCTTGCTCTTGATCCGGTACTCGACGCCTTCTTTTGAACAGAGCGTGATGAACAGCGGAACAGTTTTGTCGTCGGCAGCTTTGGGTGAGGCCTTGGCGCAGGCGGCGACGAT
>CAIOZP010000142.1 GCA_903862805.1 uncultured Fibrobacterota bacterium | reverse complement strand
GGGCAGTTTATGTAGTCGCCATCGGCCTCGTTTTTGTCCCAGCGTGCCGCACGAAAAGCAATATTCATGTCGATTGAATCCGCAGAAACAACCGGCGCAATCGCATCATAAAAGTTTAACGATTGCTCGGAAAAATTGGCGGCGATCCATGCCGTAATTCCATCGGAAGCAAGCGGCCCTGCGGCTATAAGGCAAAGCCTGGTATCGGTTGGCGGCTCGCAACACTCGGCGCGTATAAGTTTGATATTCTGTTCCGCCTCGATTGCCGCAAGCACAGCCTGCCCGAACAGCGTCCTGTCAACCGCCAAAGCCGAACCCGCCGGAACACGGCACTTTTCTGCGATTGACAAAAGCGGGCTGCCGAGCATATTCAACTCTGCCTTTAGAATCCCATGAGCACCGGGAAGCTTATCCGACTTGAGCGAGTTTGAACACACCAGTTCCGCAGGAAGATCGGTCGTGTGCGCCGGTGTTGTTTTGACAGGTCGCATCTCGTAAAGTTCGACAGCAAAATTGTGAGACGCCAAAACAAGAGCGGCTTCGGAACCTGCGAGACCGGCGCCGATTATCGAGATTCTTTTTTTATCGATTTCCATTTTCTTTGATGCCTTTGGAAACAGCTGATTTAAATCCGGCAGGAAAATACAAATTCGGATTAAGGGCATCAGTATGATATTTGGTTTTAAAAGAAAAGGCGAAGCCGATGGGTAATCGAATCGGCATTCGCCCAACAGAGAAGTCTTCTTTACATCTGAACCTTTGTTCTGAAAATCAAACGGTAACTTTCAGGTCATTGCCGTCAACTGTGACTGCGAAACTTTCAATATCTTTCGCACCGTGGAAGGTCAGTTTACTGATGAGCCATGATACATCCTTCATCAATTTCCCCGTTGTAAGATCGAATCTTGCGCCGTGCATCGGGCAGATCAACACGCCATTTTCGATTTTGCCTTTCACGAGATTGGCCTTCATGTGTGGACATTTCGCTTGCACAGCATGGAATATCCCACCGACATTTGCGACAAGTATTTCCTTGCCACCAACAGTGAAAACCTTCATCGCTCCGTCTGCTATGTCGGAGACAGCACATACTTTTTCCGGAACAGCCATTTGATCCTCCTGGAAGATTTGATTGATCCAGAATGAATATACCCCAGACGCATCACGGTAACTGTGAATAGATGAATTTATGCCGAGTTGATAAAAAGGCAATCGCAAGAAGCGACTGGCTTTTTAGTTCAGACATTATAATTGATCAGAGACTTTTTATTCTGTCGATCAGTACTTTGAATTCGCCGAGAAATTTTTCGGCGGCAGTAGCAACAGCTTCCGGTGTGTATCCGAATTTTTCGTCGAGCACGTTTGCTGGAGCCGACGCACCGAAACGTTCGAGACCATAGGCCTTTCCGAAAGGCCCAACGACATCGGCGAACACGATCGGAAGCCCTGCGGTTACAGCGAATACCGGCACGCCGAATGGCAGAACCGACTCGCGGTGACTGGCACTCTGACGAAGGAACAGCCCGCTTGACGGAAGAGAAACGGTGCGGACGGCGAGCCCTTTTTGGGAAAGAATTGTTGCGGCTTTGGCCGAGATCGAAAGCTCGGAACCGTTGGCGACAAGAATTATGTCGGGACGTTTTTCACTGTCGGTAACGATGTAGCCACCGCATTTGATTCCCTCTGACTGCGCGAAGCGAAGCTCCGGAGCAACCGGCAACTCGGCAATGTTCTGGCGCGAAAGGATCAGTGCCGTAGGCGATTCGGTATTCTCGATTGCCATGCGCCAGGCCTGAACCGTCTCTGCGGCATCGGCCGGACGAAGCACCAGCATCGAGGCATGACCTTCGAGGTTGGTCATCTTTTCGAGCAGGCGGATCTGTGTTTCGTGTTCGATCGGCTGGTGAGTCGGGCCGTCTTCGCCGACGCGGAACGAGTCGTGCGTGAAGACGTACTTCACAGGAAGTCCCATCAGCGCGGCCATTCGCATCGCCGGTTTCATGTAGTCGGAGAAAACAAAGAAGGTCGCGCAGACCGGAAAAATTCCGCCGTGAAGCGAAAGGCCGTTGGCAATCGCGGCCATCGTGAGCTCGGCAACGCCGGGCTGAATGAATGATCCGGAGAAGTCACCACGGTTTATTTGACCACGCTTATCCAAAAAGCGTTGCGTATTGTCGGAATTGCAAAGGTCGGCTGAACTGACCACCATATTTTCGAGGCGATCGGCAAAGACCGAAAGGATATCACCGGAATAGACACGGGTTGCGCCGTTGGTTCCGCGCTTGATGGCAGACCAGTCGATGTCAGGAACCTTGCAGTCGAGCATGTTGGTAAGCTTGACAGAAAGCTCTGCATTCGACTTTTCCCACTCGGCCTGTAACTTGCGAAATGCGGCTGCATCGCTTCTCTTTTTGTCAAGCGAATCGGCATAGAGCTTTGCAACATCGGTCCAGATTGCAAATGGGTCAGCGACATCTCCACCAAGATTTTTAATCGTGTTCTCGATAGATGCACCGGCCTTTGACAACGGTTGACCGTGCGTCGAAACGAGGTGCTCGAAGCTCTCGCCTGCCGGGCCTTTCGCGCCCTTGCCCATGACCGTTTTACCGATAATAAGCGTTGGTTTTTTTGTCTCGGCGATCGCATTTTTGAGCGCCGACCGAATCGCATCGTGATCGTTGCCGTCGATAGTTTCGACTCGCCATCCCCAGGATTCGTACTTGGCGGCAGTGTCTTCGCTGGTGCAGGCATCGGTCTTGTGCGAGAGCTGAATATCGTTGCTGTCAAAAAACATTACGAAGTTGGAAAGTCCGAGGTGACCGGCAATGCGGCCGACGCCTTGACTGATTTCCTCCTGAATACCGCCATCGGAAATGTATGCGTATGTTCTGTGTGACATCCACTCGCCGAAGCGCTTTGCATAGAACCTCTCGGCGATTGCCGATCCGAGCGCCATCGCGTGGCCCATGCCCAGCGGGCCCGACGAATTTTCTATACCATGAACATCGTCGGCTTCGGGGTGGCCTGGCGTGATGCTATCCCACTGACGAAACAATTTGAGATCGTCGGCAGAGAACGCACCGATCATCGCAAGTTGCGCATAAAGCATCGGCGAAAGGTGGCCAGGATCAAGGAAGAACCGGTCACGAAAATGCCACGAACGATTGTCTGGATCGAAGCGCAGAAATTCGCTGTAGAGCACATGCACAAAGTCGCAGCCGCCCATTGATCCGCCCGGATGTCCGGACACTGCTTTTTCCACCATGGAAAGAGCAAGAACTCTCATGTTGTCGGCTGCGCGCTTGGAGCTGGACATCTGCGACCTTTCATTCGGAATTACATATTTCTTCTGCATTTTTCGGGAGGAAGGAACAAAATGATTTCAACGCCCCGAAGCTCAGGCGCCAAAAATATGTCATGCCGCGAAGAAACAGCTTTATGAGGGCACCGCCGCCGGAAAGTTCGGGGTGACGGTACAAAAACGGATTCCGGCAGTGCAAGGAACAGGCGTGACCTGACTATTCTATCGTTCGCCGCACAAGGTAATCGCGGCCTTTACCGCCGGTGCTCGTGATAAGCTCGCCCACCAGTCCGATGGAAACGAACTGGATTCCCATGATAAGCGCGCCGACTCCAAGGAGCATTAACGGGCGGATGTGAAGCTCGTGGGTGATGAGCCACTCGATTCCGAAACCTGACAGGATGCCGACACCGACAAAGCCGCAGATCAGACCGATCAGCCCGAAGAAATGCATCGGATTACTCATGTAACGACGCAGGAACCAGAGCGTCAGCACGTCGAACGCGCCGTTGACGAAACGGTTCCAGCCATATTTGCTCTTGCCGAATTTTCTCGCATGATGCGGCACCGGTGACTCGGTGACACGCCAGCCGTTCCAATGTGCAAGCACCGGCAAAAAGCGATGACGTTCGCCATATATTTCGAGGCTCTTTGCGGCTTCGGCGCGATATGCTTTGAAGCCGCAGTTGAAATCGTGCAAACGGATTCCTGCGACCATCGAGACAAATGTGTTGAAGAATTTGCTCGGAATGTTTTTCGACAGGATCGGATCCTTGCGCTTTTGTTTCCAGCCGGAGACGAGGTCGAATCCTTCGATTTCGATAAGGCGAACCATTTCTGGAATGGCGACCGGATCATCTTGAAGATCAGCGTCCATCGTGACGATTATTTCTCCGCAAGCCTTTGTGATTCCGGTGGAAAGTGCGGCGGCCTTGCCGTAGTTGCGGCAGAAACTGACCGACCGGATGATTGACGGATGCAAATCGTGCAGACGCTTGATTTCCTCAAATGAACCGTCGGTGCTACCGTCGTCAACGAAGATTATCTCGTATGTCCAGCGCTGTTCGTTCATTACAGCGCCGATGGATGCGGCGAGTTCGCCGAGGCTTTCTTTTTCGTTGAGCAGAGGTACGATTATGGAAATCTTCATGACTCACCATTCGGCTTTGCGCCGCCTTCGGAAAAGTGACTTGATAGAAACAGCAGCCCTGAAAATACGCTTGTCGCAAGAACGACAAGTGTCGCAAGGAACTGCATGACCAAGGCCGCATCGCTCCGGAATCCGGCCATTGCGAAAAGTCCGCCTGCGATAACCTCGCGAACACCGAAAGGAAACGGCACAAGCATTATGATTGCGGTCATCGGAACAAATACAAAGAAATACTGGAAATTGTCAGCAGTTAAAATTCCAAGCGACGCGGCGCACAGGATGTGAACAGCAATTCGGGTTATCTGCACAACACTCGAAAGGCAGATAACCGGTAGCAGTATGTGGCGATCGTGAACTTCGATGAACAATTCGGAAACGATGTCGCGGATTTTTTCCTTGCCGGGAAGTGGCATCATTTCGATCAGCGCGAAGACCATCTTCTGCGCCCGTTGCGAAATGATCACAACGCAAATTCCACAGAACCCGACGAACGTTACCGCAAGCGCAGCTGCGGCTGTTTCGATGTGGCTGTTTACAGATGATAAACCGTGATGGAAAAGGATCACGCTGCCGATCATCGCAAAAGCCATCATTGCCCAAAGACCGGCAATTCGATCGAGGAATGTAGCAGCAAGCGAAAGTCGGCCGGTTCCGCTGCCACCGTCGTTCTTCAGCATGGCGATTTTTACAGCATCGCCGGTGACCATTCCGAGCATAATGTTGTTGAAAAGCAATCCTACGAAATAGAGAACCAGCGCACGCCAGAACGAAACTTTCATTCCTCTGTTATCAAGCAGAAGCTTCCACTGAACCACGCCGACCACCGAACTGAATATGAATACCAACTCGGCAACAAGCAGCCAGTGCCAGTTGGCGTGTTCGACCGTACTCAGAATGTTTTGCCATCCCAGCTTCCCTATCACGAACCAGAGAACTCCGACCGTGACGAGCACCTTGAGTAAGAAGCTCAGTGTATTTCGAGAACTTTTCCCTTGAGCCATTTTTCCATTTTCTCTGCGCTGCTGTCCCAGCTGAATGTGCGGGCCCAGCGAAGCCCGCCCGCCGTAAGTTTCTGCCGCAGTTCCCTGTTGTCAATTGCACGTTCCATACAGGCGATTAGGTCGCCAAGATCATTTTCGCGATAAAGCAGCCCGGTTTCTTCGTGCCGGACAGCATCGCGGATTCCCGGCGCATCGTTTGCCACAACAACTGCACCGCAGGCGTTTGCCTCGATGTTGGTTATCCCCCACCCTTCTTTTTTGGATGGGTTGACAAATAGGAATGCTCTTCTGTAAAGATCTACCTTAGTCGCTTCACTCACAAATCCAAGAAACTCGACATCGTTATACAGTTTGAGCTGGGTCACTTTGCGTCGAAGTGCCTGCTCGTCATCTCCGCAGCCAACAATTGCCAGCCGGAGTCTGCGGCCTCGATCGGCAAGGATTCGCATAGCCTCAAGCAGAAGCCCGACATTCTTGTACGACTTCAATCGTCCGGTAAACAGAAGCAGATCATTTTCCCGCTCGACTTCCGGATCAGGAAAATAGACATCGGTATCGACGCTGTTCTCGATGATCGTAATGTTCTGTTCGCGGAACCCGATTTTTATCAACTCGGCCTTGGTGCTCGGCGAAACAGTGCAACATTGTGTATGCCGGTAAAGCATACCGGAAAGCTTTTCGAGTCGCAGTACATAATGAGCCAAAGGAAAAATCGTCAGTTCGAAAATTGTTTTACCAAACAGATGATGGAAAAACACCGCTGTTGCCGGGCCATTTTTCCCAATTCGTGACGGAGTAAAGAAAGGGATTTTATTGACATCGTCGATCACGACATCGGCCTTAAATTCCTTCAAAACACGTTTGATTAGACCGGGCGCTTCCCAGTTGAAAAAATAAGTGCTTCCCCAGCGGAGAATTTTTATGCCATCGTATTCATCGGTCTTGGACATATTGGCAGTGCGGGTTGTGAGCAGGACGATCTCGTGCCCTTTTGCTGCGAGGCGTTTGAATATCTCGAAGAAATGAACCTCGGCCCCACCGCCTTCGGGGTGCCTGAGATCGCGCCAATTGAGAACAAGGATGCGCATTCGATTCCGTTGCCGTTGCTTGCTGTTTTATGAATTTGATTAACCGGAAGCCGCTCGAAAATACACTCCGTCAGAAGGTGGATGTTTATTGTTGAAGAGTGTTTTGAGAGTTAGAGCCAACCGGAGCTGGCTAAAACCTGAAACCACAGTTGCCAGCGGCAGCTTTCGTAATATCTTGAGTGTCTTGGTTTCAGTGCTTCTTTACATTCAGAAACAGGAACTCGATTTTGGGCGAGTTTTACCCTGTCCTTGACAGTCTGGAGGGCGTTCTTGACAGTTTTTACCCTGTCCTTGACGGTCTGGAGGGCGTTCTTGACAGTTTTTGCCCTGTCCTTGACGGTCTGGAGGGTGTTCTTGACAGTTTTTACCCTGTCCTTGACGGTCTGGAGGGTGTTCTTGACAGTTTTTACCCCATTGTTGAACCTTGATTTGCTTGATTAGAGGATTTCCATGATTTTGAAATCGTGTCAATCCTGAAATCGCAATAAATCAAAACTCGGATTTTGCCAGAACCGGTAATTTCACCAAGCACCCTTGAAGGAGCATGTTCCCGAGCGAGCGAGGAAAAAGAACGAGCTTTGCAACGGGGTTTTTATGGTCACATCTTCCTTGACTGGTTTAACAGGTCACTAAAAAAGTCTCTCCGGAGTCTTTGCGGCTACAAACATCGTGATCGTGTGCCAGGTCATTTGCCGATATTTTACAAATATCACCTGCATGATCTTCCTTCGCTCAGTCGTTTTCGCTCCCAAATCCTCTCGAAGCT